>JAZLEX010000022.1:0-10173 GCA_045615485.1 Prevotella sp. | reverse complement strand
CTGAATAATCTGCTCTGCCAACTTATACAAGATGACCATGTAACAAATCTTCAAGTTTGCACCACGAGTTTCGCTATGATGTGCAAAGCCATGTTCATTCTTTTCACCATGCCTTGCCAGTAATGGTTCATGGCAGTTTGGACATGTACAACCACACTGAAGACCCCTTGACACACTGTCAACATGTACCATTCTGCCTTCAGCATTCTCTGCCCATGAAAAGATAAAATCACCTATCATTGTTAGAGTCCTGTTTGCAATTCCGTTTGCAATTCCGTTTGCAAAAATCATTTCTGCAAACGGAAACGCAAACGGATTTACACTATTAGCTTTTGCTTATTCTTCTGTATATCACATTATTAGGCTTGCTATCTTCCGTTTTCAGAATTTCTTGTTCTTTAACCATTTCTGTGCATTCACGATCTTGGATGTGTCATTCACAATTTAGGATCTTCTCCATCGTGGTGTCTGTAAACGTACGCCAGATTTCGAGCTTCACCTTCTTGTAGTCATCGAAGAGCTGACCGACACGCTCTATCTCGAACACCAAGCGGAGATCATTCTTGTTCTCATTATCCTGACCTTCCTTGCGGTAGCCAAGGCGAGCAATCTTGATGTAGTAGAGGTCGCGGATGCCTTTGCCCGAGAGGTAAGGCATGAAGTAGTAGAGTTTGTTAAGGGCAACCGTAGTCGGGAATTTCTTGCCTGTATAGTAAATCTTAGCTGTACCATCGAGATACTGCTCCCAGTTGTCTTTTTTGACGTTACAGACAAGGAGGTTCTTGGTGAGGTCGATTAGCAATTGACGATGCGTGAGTTTCGTTCCATATTCAACCTCAATATCCTCGCGAACCATGCAGTTCTCAACCAAAGGTTCTTCTCCGTATTGCTCAAACAGATCAAACAGGTCAAGTTGGTGATATTCTACAAGCTGTCTGCGAGATACTGTTTTTACTTCTATCTGACGTTCTTCAACTTTATTCTTATCAAAATTATACAAAGCAAACTCACCACCTCCCAGCCAATTCACCTCTGTTGAAATACCACCATTTTCACCATTAACGACCAGATTCATTCGTCTAACTACGAGGTCAGTCATCTGATCACCAATCTCAATGCCAATGTAGTTTCTATTGAGTTTATGAGCCGTTGCCATGGTTGTGCCTGAACCAATGTAACAGTCAAGTACGTACTCGCCTTCATTGCTAGCAATCTCAACAATCTGTTTAATCAGTTCTTCTGGCTTTGGAGTATCAAACACATTCTCCATTTCGGGAAAGAGCGAAAGTAAATGCTTCTTGGCGCTATCAGTAGTGCCATAGTTGTCGCCTGACCAAAGAGTTTCGGGGGTTAATCCTATTTTAGCATTAGCCAAGAACTTCTTGATGCGTGGAGTATTTCTTCCTTCTAAGCCAAACCAAATATTATGCTCTGCAATCTCCCGCAGCATCTTTTCTTGGTTGTAAGCCCAACAACGTCCCTTAGGAGGGTCGAACTCTACACCTGCAGGAGAGATAATTGTATAGAATTGGCTCGCTACTGCATGACCAGCTTGAACACTGGCTGATACGGATTGCCATGGGCCTCGTGGGTCATTATCCGGATTCTTGTATTTGCTATCAACAAAATCTTCACCAACAGGAAGAAGATTGCGTGACTTCTTGAAAGCCTTTATGTCTTTGGCATAAACAAGTACATACTCGTGATTGCACGAGAATACCGCACGATTCTCACGTGTCTTTCTCTGTTGCCACACAATAGTGCTGGCAAAATTTTCGCGTCCAAAAATCCTATCTGCTTCCACCTTAAGATAAGCCATTTCCTTGTCATCGATAGAAATCCAAATGCTTCCATCTTTCTTAAGCAACATCTTAAGCCATGACAAGACGCTACGCATATCTTTAAGCCATGCAGATGTACTTGTATTGTCATTGTAGTAATGATAGGAATCTCCGTTGTTGTAGGGAGGATCAATATAGATGCACTTTATTTTTCCTCCGTATACAGACACCAATTCTGGGAGAATTGCTTTGTTGTCACCCTTTATCAGGATGTTCTTGCAATCCTCACCGCCAACAGACATCTTTGTGTCAATGGAGAATTTTATATTGTCTTTTAATTGCATTGAACCTTAAAGATTATTTGTTATTAGTGCATACTATCAACAATTCTGCCTCATCGGAAGCTTCAAGGAAGTGCTCGGTTGAGTTAAGTTTGTTGTGCTTAAAACTTCCAGCAGAAACGGTTTCGACATTCTCAAAATATTTCTCTGCAAGTGTAATGAGCTGTTGCATTGTCACCACACGAGGGTGAGTCTTTTTCGTTTCATCGTATGGAGAGTAAGAAAGAAGCAGGTTTCTTCCTGTTGAAGTCGTGAGTTCAAACATCTTGCGGAATGCCTCTGGAGCCTTACTTTTGATGCAGAAAGGTGACTGATGTCGATCCTCGCGATAGATGCCATTGCTCACATGTGTCGAACCATGTATTGTAACTGTTGAAATCTTAGGAGTATCTCGAAGAGTCAATGTTTCCAGCACGTGATAGTAGCGACTATAATGGTCGCGTGTATATGGGGGATCTGCATAAACGGTTCTTACGTTATCGGGAAGAGACCTTAGACATTGTTCGTAGTCTCCTTGCATTGTTATGTGCTGATAATCACTCTTGGATAGATTCTTGTATTTTAACAACCATTCACGATAGAGTGCCATTACATCAATCGTCTTGTCTTTTACTGCCTTGTTGTAAACTGTTATCTTAATGTTACCTTTGGAATTTCTAGCTTTTATTGGCTGTGCGAAATGCTTTCCTACAGTATCAACAATATCACTTGCCGTACTTAAAAGAGCAGCAAGGAATAAGTCACGATTTTCCTCTGATACCAATCTGTGAATAATATCCAGAATAATATCAATCTCAACAGCTTGCTTGTAGGAGAAATACACTCCACCATAGTAGCGACTAATCAACGAACGAACATCGTCCAATCCTGCTTTCTTAAGGTTTTTACTAACGGCCACTAAATGATCGGACAAACAAGAAAGGTTGTGCTCTAAGTTGAAAACTTCTAACGAACCATGTTCCAGGATGCAAGTCAATACATCAAGATTCTTGTTTTCGATAGCGTTTTGTTCCAACTCAATTAGCGGCGTAAAAGATTCTTGTAGCTTATTGGCTGATTCGTTATCTAATGACACGAAAAAATCTTCAATCGTCTTGTCTGACACATCAAATTTGTTGAGCAAAGAATTGCTAATTACTTTTGAATAGCCCTGAATATCGCAAGAGACAACAGGGCGCAGACGAGACAATTTACGAGACACGCAGCCAGAACCTGCAAACAAATCGCAGATTCCAGCACCTTGTGGCGTAATATCTATCACTTGGTTCTCGATGAAATCCAACAAGCGTAACTTACTACCGAGGTAGTTCAATGTTCTAAAATTGTAACTCATCAGATAACCAATTCTGGGTAAAGTGCATGAATTGCCTCAATGTGGACAATGTGTCTTCTTAATTCAACCTTACTTTTTACATTGCTCTCTGCATATAAAAACTTCTTAATTTTCTTGTAAGCAGGATGATTATGCAGAAGAACTTGATACATAAACTGGTCATTCTCTATCTTTATAAACAGACCTATTGGGCGTTTGCTTTTACCAGGATATGGTCTTTTAGTCTCTTCACAGTTTATTTCAAATCGATAATTATGGCTTTTTACAGAAACTGCAGGCCTATCCTTCTCCTTACATAGAGTGCCATTTTGTTTTATATTGGTTAATTCTATGTGGTATGAATTATTACCACGTTCTGCACCGAAGAAATTCTCAAAAATTGCAATCGGAAAATTTACTTGCTTCCAACGATCACCACCTCCAATTTCTGCAATCAAAACATGTTCTCCGTTTATGGCAAGAGAATCATCCGCAATTACAATAGGAGAATGGTCAACCTCTGATCCTTCATGAGGGTCAACAAATCGTTTAATTTTAATTTTTCTTCTAGATGGAATAAAACCAGACGGATTTCGCTGCATTTTTTCAACATTGAAACTTGTCTTTCTCCTTTTTCTGTCTGTATCGTCACTACCTATATCATATTTTCTCATTCGGTCATTTTCTGACAGAATGAGACCATCAAAATAAAGGTTATCAATCAATTCCTGCGTAATAGGCATCAAGTTAACGTCAACACCATCAAGAATAGATTTCCAATAAACGTAGAAGTCGTTATGAACAGTATGCTCGCCTTTTGTGTCTTTGATCAAAAGTGAGCACTCAATGTTCTTAACCAATCCCATTGTTGTGAGATTGTTTGAACCGACTATAAGGGTGAAAATGTCTATATTCTCAAAAAGATAAATTTTGGGGTGGAAGATGTTCACCGACTGCGTATGGTAAATCTTTGCCTCCACGCCCCACGACAACACCTCTTCAAGTGCCTCTTTTGAAGTCCCTTTCTGGTCGATGCCGAGGATAATCTTCACTTTTACACCTCTTTCCTTTTCGGCTAAGATGTAAGGTGTAAGTGCGGAGATTCCTCCGTAACTTGCAAAAGCCACAAGGCAAGTGAAAGAGTCGTATCTCTTACTATTAAATTGTTCTATCAATTCCTTGGCTACAGAAGTATCTGCATCAAGGTTGTATCCTTGGCCTATTATTTTGGTATCCATATTGCTTGTTATTATTGTTTCTGAGCAATTATTAATTCGATCATCCTTCTGACCGATTTTATTATTTCGCTAATCCGAATTAGCGGATTGCTTTCACTATTTTGGTAAACATAACTGCCAAAATGATTATATGGTCTATTTTTCCTTCTCCTTTCTCAACTCACTCAGCGTCTTACCCTCATAACTAAAATACTTTGGTCCTTGGTATGCACCTGAAGTATTCTGCTTATCTTCTGGCAGGAACTCACGGGTGAAGGCCGAGAGCGACCATAGGCGTCCTTGGTATTCAACCTTATCGTCTGACGCAACGGTGACAGGTAAGCTCAGTTCGTCGAATACAACAGTATCACCAACATTTAAACCAACCATGTGGAACTTGAAAGCAGGCTTCTGTGCTCTGCGCTCCTTCTCTTTGCTATCGGCTTCAATCTTCTTGTCCTCTTCTTTGCTCTTGCTGATGACTGGTTTGCCATCAACGTAAACAGCAAGTTCGCTATCGTCCAGCAAGTCTGCGATGTCGCGCATGATGTCAAGGGCTACGGATGGCGCAATGTTGAAGAACTCTCGGTTCTGACGAATACGTAGATCGGTCAAGCGGTCAATCTGCTTGTGTATCTGCTTCTCAACCTTATCATACTTCGAGGTCTTCAATGTAGCATAAATCTCGAACGGCAGAGGAACTGCCGTATTATCCAGCTCTTTGGAGCGCACATCCACTGGACGCGAACTCTTGCCAATCTTCACCCAATCCTTGCGAAAGGAAGGGTTGGTGAGTATGTAAACGTAGCCTTTGTTGTTATCTTCCATTTTTGTCATTATTTTTAATCGCTGAACGTTTCGTTCACCGTCAATTATATTTTACCAATCTTATCAACTTCCTTCTGCACTTTTGAGCCAACGCCTTCTTTTCGCTATCAGAACCGACTGCTTTTATCTCGACATCGCAGTCACGCATAAGAATTACAGCCTCTTTGTGAATATTTCGTTTGATGGGGGTGAAACAGAAGAACATTCCATTAGGTGCAGCCATCGGGAAACGTCGTTGAACATTGAGCCCTTTAGCATCCAGCATGTGCCATGTTACGGTGCAGAAATCCATCGATTCGGAATGCTCTACGTCGTTGACCGTCATGAAAATTATCGTGCGACGTGGCTCGTATTGCACAAAGGTATCGCCCTTCTTAATGGTGCCATTGTAGCCTTTCGATAAGACAACATCATTCTCCTCCACATACTCGCGGAGCGTTTCTTTTACTATTGTACGTTGCATAATTGTATGTTCTGTTTCTCGTTATTACTCCACCTTCAACCCCTCAAGCAAATCCTCATTGAAGTACTTGATCCATGTTTCATACACATCCTGTGCTGACTGCATGATGCCGATGAGGAATCCAGGTGTTTGCTTAAATTCGGATAGTCCGCGATAGTAGTACATCTTGCGCTCGTTGTCGATAACGAATGGCATGATGCTGTGGCGAAGGCACTCACGGAAGAGAATGAGGCGACCGACACGCCCGTTTCCGTCTTGGAAGGGATGAATGCTCTCGAAGCGCCAATGGTATTCGGCGAGAGTGTGGATGGTTACATCCTTCTGAACGTGATACCACTCTTGGAGAGACTTCATTTCCTTTACAACATCAGCAGGTTTGCAGGTTTCGTGACCACCAACTTCGTTTGCTAACTGTTTGTAGTCACCTACATTGAAGTAGGATTTCTGTGCATCCGCTGTTCCTGTCTTCAGGATGCGGTGAAACTCCTTGATGATTGTCTCTGTCAAAGGTTTCTCGATGGTACGGAGGAGGTAGTCAAAGGCAACAAAGTGGTTGGTTGTCTCAATAATGTCATCCACAGGCACAGCTTCCTGATCCTTGAACCCGATGGTACGGGTTTCAAAGATGTAGCGTGTCTGCTCTTCGGTCAGTTTGCTACCTTCAATTCGGTTGGAGTTGTAGGCGAGCTGTACCTGAGTTTTATGGTAGAGTCCTCCCTTGCGATGTGCCTGCTGCTCATCAATGAGGAATGATGTGAGTTTGTTCATAAGGTTTCGTTTTATTGTTCTTCTGGCATCCTTACAAGTTCTTCTATGCCTACGTTTAGCGCGAGGGCAATTTCAATGAGAGTTTCCAGTGGTGGTTGAGTCGCGTTAGTCACCCATTTGGATATTGTTGCAGGGTCGCGATGAATGGTTTCTGCCAGCCATTTATTGGTTAATCCTCGGTCTGCCAAAATCACTTTTATACGGTTGAGTTTTTTGTCCATACCTTATTTATTATTTGTATGTGTGCAAAATTACTAAATTTTCATCTAAATCAAGATAAATGCGCAAGAAATTATCGTTACATCAGCATTTTTATTGCCAAATTAGAAAATTCAAGGTAGTTTATGATATAAATCCGAGCAAAATTGGAGCTTTAGTGATGTTTCAGAGGTAAGTGGTAGAGTAATCTGGTGTGAGTTTCATAAAATATAACCGATTGGCAATAGGCTAAATGCTTATCACCAATCGGTTTCATTTACAAGAGTTCCTTGATGTCTTTACCCACAAATATAGCAGAACCATGCTTGCGTTCATAAGCATCAATGACGTTGTTGAGAAATAGTTCCATTACCTGACGGATGGTAAAGCCTTCACGGTTGGCAATAGCTTTTGTCTTCTCAACGATAACATTATCGCAGATGAAAGTAAAGAGCTCCGAAAGCTGACCCGACGATTTGTCGGATGAGCCCTTGGACATTTTCTTTTTGGGAGGAACCTTGGCGCATGTACAATTTCTGTGTTTGCGCCTCCCTGAGTTTCTGTAACATTGCATTATCATTGATAATAGTTCAAAAATGTAGTGTGAACTGGTCTTGAAATATGAAAAATCTACACCCAAACTTAAAATCCTTTTGTAAAACGATATTTATTTCAATTACTTTCTTTATCTTTGCACCATAAATGTTACGAATAGGATTATGAGACGTACATTTCTTTTTGCCTTACTGATGGCTGTGGCAGGCATCGCAATGGCACAGACTGACTACAAGGAAAAGACTGTTTTCAAGAACGATAACGTGGAGTTTCGCCAGATTGACGAACATACATGGCACGGCAACGGCCATATGGTGTATAATGAATCGGTATATCTCATCGAGGGCGACACGGCTGCCATTCTCATTGATGCGGGGACAGTCATGCCTGGTCTGCGCAAGATTGTAGAGGACATCGTGAAGAAACCTGTGACGCTCGTCATCTCGCATGGTCACGGCGACCATGCGGGTACTGCAATTGCTGAATGGGAGAGTCTGTGGCTCAATGCCGGAGACATTCCGATTATGCCGAAGGGTAGGGGCGGTTTCGACGGTAATGTCAGGTATCTTACCGACGGACAGGTGTTTGACCTGGGCGGCCGTCAGATTGAGGTGGTGTTCACTCCCGGACATACTGCAGGATCGACTACATTCATCGACCGCGAGCATCATTATGGCTTCAGCAGCGATGCCTTCGGTTCGACCAATCTGTTGGTGTTCACCAACCTGAGTACCGAACTTGCCACATGCCGACGTATGCAGCATTTCATCGAGAAGTACGATATCAAATATTTCTATCCAGGGCATTATTCTGGCGACAACCTCGAGACTCCGAAGCGTGTGGCTGACATAGCCGACATCTGCGAAGACATACTTTCCGGCAAGGCCGAATCTCGCCGTGGCGACAATGCGTCTGTGCCAAACGTCGTTGAACGTAACGGTGTGAAAGTGAACTATAACAAGGTGTATTGATGCTGACTCATTATACTGAAACTGATAAGTCTACACGATGGAACTGACGGCAAACGACATAATTGAAGGTATGCTCGCGCTGCGCGACGACGAGCAACGAAAGATACTGATGCGCTTCTTCAAGACCGGACCTGGCGAATACGGCGAGGGCGATGAGTTCCTGGGTATTCGCGTGCCCGAAACACGTTTCGTGGCCAAGGAGTCGAGGGAGTTGGTGCTGACAGAGATACCTGCACTCCTGACACACAGGTATCACGAAGTGCGGCTGTGCGGTTTCCTGATACTCACGTACAAGATGGAACGGCTCTGCCGTGCCAAACTCACACACGATGCCGCGGCCATCAGTCAGCGCGACACCATCGTCAGTCTGTATCTCGACCATGCCGACTATGCCAACAACTGGGACCTTGTCGACCTTTCGTCGCCGAAGATAGTCGGTCCGTGGCTTTTGTTGCCGAGCAATATCTCCGATAAAGATGCCGTAATGGACGCACTCATCGACAGTCAGGTGCTGTGGCGTCAGCGCATTGCGATGGTCAGCACGTGGAAAACCACGCAGCAGGGGCATCCTGAATATGCCCTGCGCTATGCCGAGCGCCTCGTCTGCCACAAGCACGACCTCATGCACAAGGCCGTAGGCTGGATGCTGCGCGAGGTGGGCAAGCGATGCGACAAGGCTTTGCTCGAGGATTTCCTTGCCCGATATGCTGCCACAATGCCACGAACTACACTCCGCTATGCCATAGAACTCCTGCCCGAACACGAGCGGCAGTATTGGATGCAGCAAGGGTGACTGCCGGCCTGAATTGTATGACTGAATCATACACCTGTTAATTTCCTTTTTTTGCTTATTCTTTATTTTTTTGCGTGGTCGGTTTCAGTCCCCGCATTATCCTCTGCAATCCCTGACGATTGCACAATTCTTGTGCCATAAAGCCTTGAAACTGCGATGACAAGGGCGTTGTGGCGATTCCTGCGTATGTAAAACTCCTACCCCGAAAAGGTTTAATCGGGGAAACACCTAAATCGTTTAGAGAAAATCCCCGACGCTTTAGGTAAATAACATTTGCCACGTGCGAAAACTGCCGTACCTTTGCAACGTCAAAAGGAAGGAACGACACATCAAGCCCTCCGGCGACACCAAGAAAAGACAGTAATAAATAAATAAAAAGAATAACTAACAAACAAAAACATTTGAATTATGAAAACTATCATCGCAACCGCACTCGCATTCATCCTCACACTTTCAGCAAACGCTCAGAGCAAGGCCATCTACTACACTCCAGTAAGCGAGACAATGGAAATCGGCTTCGGCTTCAACCCTGAGACCCACAAGTGCATCATCAGCATAATCGAGGAATCGAAGGAAGACGTAGACTTCGACCTCAGCATATCCACCCCATTCGGCAACATTATGGAAAAGACATTCTCTGAC
Source organism: Prevotella sp. (assembly GCA_045615485.1). GTDB lineage: Bacteria > Bacteroidota > Bacteroidia > Bacteroidales > Bacteroidaceae > Prevotella. The sequence continues at coordinate 304 of JAZLEX010000022.1, read as the reverse complement.
GGCGACATCACTGTCATCCCTAAGACTCGCAAGGTAAACTACTACGAGTGCAACTACGAACTCTCGGCATTCGAGATGTCACGCCTCCAGATGCTCGCACGCACCGGTGCCAAGGTCAACGTGAACGGCGTAGAGATGAGCACACGCGAATTCATGGACACCATCCACGGCATCCTGATGTAATATCGCTCATTCGTCCCGTGAGGGACAAGACATAAATTGATTGGTTAAGTTTTTTCGCCACAGACTGTTCGGGTAATTGCAGTCTGTGGCTTCTTTTTGTATAAGACCCCTCCAACTCCCC
>JAZLEX010000021.1:0-3792 GCA_045615485.1 Prevotella sp. | reverse complement strand
GAATGAGAACGCATATTTAAAGCACCGATGCCGAAGTAAACACTATCGGCACCGGACTGTATTGCAGCCTGCAGGCTTTCTCTTGAGCCTACAGGAGCCATTATTTCAAAATTATTCTTCACGCTTCTCTGGTCTTGGACCTTTGTTTTCGTGTCTGCCATCACGATGCTCACCCCTTTCTGGACGAGGACGACGTTCACGCTCAACATAACCCTCTGGTTTCGGAGTCAGCACTCTGCGCGACAGTTTGAACTTACCTGTCTTCTTGTCAACATCAATAAGTTTTACTGTAATCTTGTCGCCTTCCTTGAGACCAGCCTCTTCAACTGTTTCCAGACGGTTCCATGATATTTCACTGATGTGAAGCAGACCATCCTTGCCTGGCATGAACTCTACAAAAGCTCCGTAAGGCATAACAGACTGTACGATTCCTTCATAAACCTCACCAATCTCTGGCACGGCTACAATAGCACGAATCTTCTTCATTGCTGCATCAATGGTATCCTTGTTAGGACCACTGATAATAACCTTACCACCTTCTTCTGTCTCATCGATAGTGATTGTTGCACCAGTTTCTTCCTGAATACCCTGAATAACCTTACCGCCAGGACCTATCACTGCACCGATAAAGTTCTTAGGAATAAGCAATGTCTCCATGCGTGGAACCTGTGGCTTCAATTCTGCACGAGGTTCAGAGATAGTCTTCATCATTTCGCCCATGATGTGCTCACGACCAGCCTTTGCCTGCATAAGAGCCTTCTCAAGAATCTCGTATGACAAACCGTCACACTTGATGTCCATCTGAGTTGCAGTAAGACCATTCTTTGTACCTGTTGTCTTGAAGTCCATATCTCCAAGGTGGTCTTCATCACCGAGGATGTCGCTCAATACAGCATATTTCTCTTCACCAGGATTCTTGATAAGTCCCATGGCAATACCTGCAACAGGATTCTTCATAGGAACACCAGCATCCATCAATGCCAGAGTACCAGCACATGTTGTTGCCATTGAAGAACTACCGTTACTTTCAAGAATATCAGATACCACACGAACTGTGTATGGGAAATCCTCAGGAATCTGTCCCTTCAGGGCACGCCATGCCAAATGACCATGACCAATTTCGCGACGACCAGTTGAACGCTGAGCCTTTGCCTCACCTGTACAGAATGGAGGGAAGTTGTAGTGGAGGAGGAAACGCATATATCCATGTTCCAGAACATCATCAACAAGTTTCTCATCCAACTTTGTACCCAACGTACAAGTTGACAGCGACTGAGTCTCACCACGTGTGAAGATGCTGCTGCCATGAGGATAAGGCAGTGGAGAAACCTCACACCAGATAGGACGGATGTCGGTTGTCTTACGACCGTCAAGGCGAATACCTTCATCCAAAATACAACGGCGCATAGCATCACGCTCTACGTCAGCATAATATCTGTCGGCAAGCATTGCCTTTTCTTCCATTTCATCCTCAGTCAGTTCGGTATGAGCCTCAGCGTATGCTGCCTTGAAGTCTTCAATAATCTTTGCAAAGGCCTCAGCACGAGCTTGCTTTTCAAGTCCTTGCTTTGTTACGTCGTATGCCAACTGATAACATTCTTTTGCTATCTGTTCACGAAGTTCTTCATCATTAACCTCGTGGCAATATTCACGCTTAACATCTTTTCCAAGTTCCTTAGATAATTCTTCCTGAAGAACGCACATCGGCTTGATTGCCTCATGGGCAGCCTTCAATGCTCCAAGCAAATCCTGCTCAGACACTTCCTTCATCTCGCCTTCAACCATCATGATATTGTCCTTTGATGCACCAACCATCAAGTCCATATCAGCCTCTTTCATCTGGTCGAAAGTTGGGTTGATTATGTATTCACCATTGATACGTGCAACACGAACTTCAGAGATTGGACATTCGAAAGGAATATCTGAAACTGCCAAAGCTGCACTTGCTGCAAATCCTGCAAGGGCATCTGGCTGGTCAATGCCATCGGCAGAGAACAGAATTACGTTCACATAAACTTCTGCATGATAGTTTGATGGGAACAATGGGCGCAGAGCACGGTCAACGAGCCTGCAAGTCAGAATTTCATTGTCGCTTGGTTTGCCCTCACGCTTTGTGAAACCACCAGGAAAACGACCGAAAGAAGCATACTTCTCTCTGTATTCCACCTGTAAAGGCATAAAATCAGTACCTGGAACTGCATCTTTTGCGGCACAAACAGTTGCCAGCAACATTGTGTTGCCCATGCGGAGCATTACGGCTCCATCAGCCTGTTTTGCCAATTTTCCTGTCTCAATGCTGATTTGTCTTCCATCAGGCAGAGAGACTGTCTTTGTTACTACATTCATAATTTTCTTTTAATTAATACATCTAAACATCAAACATCTAAAAAACATCAATAATATCCAAATTCTCAATCTTAATTAGACATCTTTCTTAAAAACAGCGCGAAGGTACAAAAAAAGGTTAGAGCTTAGAGCTTAGAGGTTAGAGTTTTAAGTTTTTTTAAATGATTATGAATCGGAAAGGTAACTATTCAGCCTTATTGGTTGTTTAATTCGCTATGCGGCTTTTCTTCCTCCGCACCTCGGCATAATGCAAATATGGTTCGATAGACTCACCAACCATTTGCCTTCTGCTCTCGGTTTATCGTCAGTTGGTGGTTTGGGCTTCCCAATCTCCCAATCTATTTTGATTTTATTGAATACACTGGGGTTGCATGTGAGCCCAAAAGGGTGAGTAGATACTCATTGTCAGAGTCAGTGTCGGTAGTCAGAGTCATTAGGGTTTCCGTACGCATAAAGCAACTATAAAGCAACTACAAAGCAACTACAAAGCAACTGATAGACTATCTTTATGGTTTCTTTATTGTTTCTTTGTCCTTTATTTATACACTATTTCACTATACGATAACACTTCCTCCTTTTTCGCTGCAAAGATATACAAAAAATGAGCCACAGGAATCAGTCCTGTGACCCTCTTTTTTCGCTTTCAAAAATTACCATCAAAGTGCCACTGTGATGATTATTTTTCGCATGTCAATATTTGCCTGTCAAAATGTATTTTGCAACACCTGTGATGTCGTTTACGTTGATAAATCCATCCCTGTTGATGTCGGCTGACTTTACATAGAACACATCTGCTTTGCCTTTCAAAATATAGGTGGCAATATTGGTGATGTCGTTCACGTTGATGAATCCATCAGCATTGGAATCTCCATATTTTGCGAAAATGGCTTGAATGTCTCTGTCGCTTGTCAGGGTTAGCGTGTATGAACTGTCTGTAGAGAGTTCTTCGCCGTTTTCTACCCATTGAAGGAATGTGCAATTCTCAGCTGGAGTGGCTGTAAGTGTCAGCACGCTACCTTCATGAGCTGAAGAATTTTCAGCATCATACGTTTCGCCTTTTATTTCTACAGAACCTAATTCTGCATTGTTTGATGTGGCTTTTATGGAATGCACTTTGCAGAGTTGAATGCTGGAAACGGCATCAGGAACATTATATTTCTCGGTACGGTGGGTTTCGGTATCATAATGAGCAAGTACAACATTTGAAAGTTTTACAGAGTACTGTCCAGGTCGTGTGTCCTGAGGCACGTCAACCGTAATGTTCAAAATAGGCAGAGTCTGGTCGGTATCTTTAAATGTCGCATTGGTCGATGATGATACAACTACGCGATATTTCCCCATTCCTTGTTTGTTGCATGAAATCGTATGAGCCGATTTTGCACGTTCACCTTTTTGAATGAAATATGCTTCTTCCTCATCTTCATTCATTCCATAGTGAATATCAAA
>JAZLEX010000020.1:0-20020 GCA_045615485.1 Prevotella sp. | reverse complement strand
ACGCTCGGCATAATCTAAGTGAACTTAGCTTCTGCACTTGCTCAATGCGAGTTGCATAGTAAACTATGCGCTTGCTTTAACCAAAGAAATCTGCTCAAAAATAATTCTGAAATCATCTCAATATAATTTATAGAACCCACCATAAGGAAGAAAAAATCAAAATGGAGTGACGAAATCTTTAAAAAACGGATGGTGCTTGTCTTTTTCAGAAAGTTCGATTTCATCGGCATTTATTGGCCATGGAATTTTTACATCAGGGTCGTTCCAGGCAATGGCACCTTCAGCTTCAGGATGATAAAATTCATCACATTTGTACTGGAAAACTGCATTCTCGCTCAGCACACAAAATCCATGTGCAAATCCTTTCGGAACAAAGAACTGACGATGGTTTTCTTCGGTAAGTTCACAAGTTACATATTTGCCGTATGTCGATGAGTTTTTGCGAATATCAACCGCAACATCAAGCACCCTACCCCGCACACAACGCAACAACTTGTTCTGCGTAAATGGAGGCAATTGGAAATGCAATCCACGCACTACACCAAAATGGCTGCTGCTTTCATTATCCTGCACGAAATTTATATCCAATCCTGTCTGTGCTTTAAAATCGCCAGCATTATAACTTTCAAAAAAATATCCACGCGAATCACCAAATACTTTTGGCTCGATAATAAACACACCATCAATAGCTGTAGTCAGTACTTTCATATTTTTGTTTTCTATATTTTGCTGTTTTGTATTTTTGTAGCTTTTACTTCGATGTCACATGGAAGAACCGCGAAATCGTATGCAGAAGACTGCGATTCTTGTTGTCGATAAATGCTTCGAGTAGTTTTACATTCTGTCCATCAGGAAGAATATCATAATTTGCCATCACAGCTGGCATAAGGCAAGATTGACCAGTTTTGACAGACACTTTTGCTGAAGATTTAGCACGAGGAACAATTTCGCATTCACCATCTATGCACATGATGATTACAAACGAATCAAATTTAATTAAATTCCGATGGAATGGTTGTTTTGTGTTGATTATCCTAATGCAGAAAAATTCCGAATCTATACAATGCGTAGAATTGTTTTCAACATAATTATAGATAGTTCGATAGTTTGATTGCACATTAAAATTTATTGCTTGCAATGCCAGTTCCGTATGCAATTCACGAGGTTTTCCATCAAGTCCAGGGCGGTTGTAATCGAAGATGCGATAAGTAATATCGCTACTTTGCTGAATTTCCGCCAATCGGATTCCGCTACCGATAGCATGAACGCGTCCCGATGGCAGATAGAACACATCTCCTGCTTTTACCGAGTGTTTTGCAAGAGCATCAACGATTGTGCCATCAGCCACTCTCTGCTGATACTGTTCTTTTGTCAGAGGTTCCTTGAATCCAGAATAGATGTATGAGTCGGGTTGTGCATCAATCACATACCACATTTCCGATTTACCATTCTGCTGATGCAGCCGCTGCGCCATCTCGTCGTTTGGGTGAACCTGTACGGATAAATCCTGATGAGCATCGATTATCTTTGCAAGCAAAGGCATTTTACCAGAGCATTGAGCAGATGTTTTTACGCCCAGAATTTCGGAAGGGAACATCGCTATTACCTCTGGCAATGTCTTGTCAGCATATTCACCATTAGAAATAACAGAAGGTGATGATGGAATGCCACTGACCGTCCATGCTTCAGTGCCCCATACCAGAGTATGCAGATTATCTTTAAATAAAATAGGTGTAAGTGATTGCATCAACTAACTATTCTTCAAATGAACATCGGTCTGTGGGAATGGAATTTCAATGTTATGCACATTCAATGTGTCGTAAATCACCTCGCGCATTTTGTCGAGAACGACAACTTTTTTAGGCACACTCACCCAACAAGAAACATTCAGGTCAACACTGCTCTCACCAAAATTCATAAAGAGAACCGAAACCCCGCGAGTCTTGTCAATCCAAGCATTGCCTTCGCTTTCGAATTGGTCGATAAGTTGCAATATTGCATCAACAATTATACTTTTTGCCTCGTGAACATTTGTGCCATACCCTACTCCAACAGGCAACGATGCCAATTCCCAGCCATGATTGCGCGTAAGGTTCTTATAGTTTTTAGTAAACAATTGTGAGTTTTGGAATGCTATTACAGAACCATCGGTTGCCTCTATCATCGTAGAAGTGTAGTTCATGTCATCAACAATTCCGCGCACACCATCTATCTCAATCATGTCGCCAATATGGATGCGTCCAGTCATCAGAGATATTCCATAATAAATATTCTCCAGAATATCCTTTGATGCAAATCCGACACCAGTAGCCAAGCCGCCAGATATTACCACGAGCCATGTGTTGCCAACTCCTAAAGTATATACTGCCAACAGAAAGAAAATTCCCCAAGCAAGAATATTGATAAGATTTGAGCCAAGCACTGCCCTATTGGAACCCATACCATTCTTATGTTTATTGTTGAAATAAGTTTCCAAAACATGCATAGCCATGTTTTTCAGATAGCCAAACAGGAAATATAAGCACAGGACTATGCATACTCTGATAAGACTAAGTTTGAAATTCGGTGCGTCAACAAAATCATAAGTAAAAATGTTCCAGCACAAACCTTTGAGTTCAAACACATCAGCAGCCCAATAGACAGATGCCATTACAGACAGTATCAATAGTGCAGGTATGACAAACTTCATGATAAGTTCATAAAGCCATCGACCAGCGAAATCTGAATCTTTGCCGATTCGCCTCTCACCCCACTCTTTCAGTAATTGATAGATAAAGGTAAGAGTGAGAAGTGATGACAATTCCATTATCCACCATATAAGCACCTGTACGCTAAGCAGAGTGTATCCAATCCACGAACTTACTACAGAGAACAGCATTACAGCAAGAGTAATCCAACTGTATATCTTATCTTCGACAGTCAGCCCATCCTTAATTCGTTTCATTGCTATAATCTGCCACACCGTAATAAAAACAACAAAAACAGGGAAGAGCAGATTGACCAAGACGTTAGGAGTCAGGGTTATACGGAAGATGAACACGACGAAGCTTAACGTCAAAACCGGTAAGTAAGCACGCAATCCCCTATTGAGTTGAACCCCTTTCAACCTGATAAGCAATGACACAAAGACAACCACCACAAGCCAAGAAAAAAGTGCGAGCAAATCAATTGCCATAATAAGGAAATTCTGATTGATAGAAGCTTTCACTATCAATATCAGTATTTCAAAAGTCAAGACAGTTGAAACAGCAATAATGTATGGACGTTTTTTCAGGAATGTCTCAGATGAAAACGTTTTCGGCAACCAGTTTCTCCTTGCGAATACTGGCATCAGAATTCTGATAAGCAATATATTGAGCAGAACTGCTATAAAGCTATAAAAAATTATGAACACAAAAAGCCCCAGAATAAAATAGCTACTCCACTGGCTTTTAGTTTGCTTGTCGTATTTCATATACTTTGACTCCAAAGTATTGCCTAACTCTTCAATCTGCAATGAAAGAGAATTCAGTATTGTGATGTAATCCTGTCCACCATTTACAAAGATATTTTTCTGCAAAGCCGCATAGCGTTCGGTAGCATACTCATATTGCCTCTGAAGACTTTCGCGCACAATAGCATTCCGCTCAATATCCTCCTTGTAAGCATCGAGTGCATTTTGCAAATCACGATGCATGGCTGTTGCCAAAGTCAGACAAACCGAACGATTGACCTGCCCCTCTTTTGACAAGAGGAAATTTGAAATATTATTCAGCGTCTGCCGCAACGAGTCATATCTTGCAATTTCATCATTTATCTTTTCCACTATACCATCGAGAGGCATGTTTGTTTTCTGAAAATCTTTCCATAGTTCGGTAGCTTCGTTACATGCGTATGTCAAATCGAAAATATAGTCATTTCGCTGCGAATAAAGCATCATTGCATTTTGATTACTCCGTTTCATCATCTGCATTAACGACTTGCGTGCGTTTTCACTTTCCGTTTTTGCCCACTTCGAATAATGCTGAAGTTCCAAATAGTTTCGCGTCAGTTCAGCACGTAGAATCTTCAATGATTGCTCAATATCGGCTTCCTTCAGCACGGCATGAGCAGGAGCAACAAATATAAAAGCTGCCGCAAGACAAAAAACCTTTAAAATAATAAATATTCTTCGCATATACACAAACAATACAAATTTTTGCAAAGATAAAAAAAAAACACTATTTTTCATTTTGCAACGGCAATTACAATTGATAATTATGATTTTTTAATAAAAAAATTATAAACCTTGGATTCGGAAACTTGAACTTCTGATATTTTTTGTTAATTTTGCCACGGATTAAGATTATTATCACAATGACAGCAAGACTAAAACCCGATTATGTGTTTGAATCCAGTTGGGAAGTATGCAACAAGGTTGGAGGCATATACACAGTTCTGTCGTCAAGAGCTAAGACCCTGGTTGAACTATTAGGTCGGGACAGACTGATTTTTATCGGTCCTGATTTTGGAGCAAACATCAATGCTGATTTATTTTCAGAAGACCCACTTCTATATGCTGACTGGAAGAGGATAGCTGCTGAAAACAAGTTGAAAATCAGAATTGGGCGATGGAATATTCCTGGGAATCCCATTGCTATACTGGTGGATTTCCAACCATTTTTTGCGTCAAAAAATGCCATATTTGCTAAACTTTGGGAAGATTTCAAGGTTGATTCATTACACGCATACGGTGACTACGATGAAGCTTCAATGTTTTCATATGCTGCAGCCAAAGTCGTAGAGAGTTTTTATCTTTGCAACATCAAACCTTCCAGTAATTGCAGGCAAAAGATTGTTTACCATGGCAACGAATGGATGACTGGTTTAGGATTGCTGTATATTAAGAAATTTTTGCCAGAGATTGCCACAATCTTTACCACACATGCCACGAGCATTGGCAGGAGCATTGCTGGCAACCAAAAACCTCTGTATGAATATCTCTGGGCATATAATGGTGACCAAATGGCACAAGAACTGAATATGGAGAGCAAGCAATCCATAGAAAAGCAAACTGCCTGGAATGTTGATTGCTTTACGACTGTCAGCGACATCACTGCCCGAGAATGCAAGGAACTTTTGGACAAGGACGTTGACGTTGTGCTCCCCAATGGATTTGAAGATGATTTCCTCCCTGCCAATGAAAACGAGTTTGAAGCGAAGCGCAGAAATGCACGCGAAAAAATGCTGAAAATCACAAACGGAACTTTTGGAATAAACCTTGACGACAATACTTTGATAATAAGCACAAGTGGCAGATTTGAGTATCGGAACAAAGGTTTGGACGTTTTTATTGAAAGCATCCGACGACTAACCTGGAACAACAATTGCAACAAGTCTGTACTCGCGTTTATATTTGTTCCGTATTTCAACGTCTGTCAACCAGAAATCTATACATTTGGAAGCAAGCAAATCTGCTTATTGCCTATACCTTATTATTTAAATGGAAATGACGGAATAATCAATATGGACTATTACGATGTCATCATAGGTAATGATTTGTGTATTTATCCATCATATTATGAACCATGGGGTTACACTCCACTTGAGGCAATTGCTTTTAAAGTCCCTTGCATAACAACCGATTTAGCTGGATTTGGCGCATGGGCAAAAAGCAATAACGCTACAGAGATAGAAGACGGAGTAAAAGTGGTTCACAGAACAGACTATAATTTTGACGAAGCCGTGTTTGAAATACGCGACACAATACAAAAGTATGCATATTTATCACAATATGAAACAGAAAAATCACGTAATAATGCTGCGAAACTTTCCAAATTGGCATTATGGGATAAATTTATCACCTATTACGAAGATGCATACGATATTGCTTTAAGAAAGAAAGTATAAATCCAATATAAAATTAAAGGTATGAAAATTAAAACAAGTTATGCAAACGAACAGGTACTGAAAGACGTACAAGTAAAGTCCAATCTTCCTGAAAACATGAAATGTTTGGACGAAATGGCTCACAACCTATGGTGGGCTTGGAACTATGAAGCACGTGAACTTTGGAGAAGCATGGATGAAGAGATTTATCTCGAAACAAATCATAGTCCAGTGATGTTGCTCGAACGGTTGGACTATAAGAAGATGGATACTCTGTCACACGACGAGAAATTCCTATCAAACATGAATTCCGTTTATAAGAAATTCAAAGAATATATGGCAGAGAAACCAGATGAAAGCCAACCATCTGTAGCTTACTTCTGTATGGAATTCGGTCTGAATCAAACCCTGAAAATATATTCCGGAGGCTTAGGTATGCTTGCTGGTGACTACCTAAAAGAAGCTTCTGACTCAAACGTTGACATGTGTGGTATAGGTTTTCTTTATCGTTTCGGCTACTTCACCCAAAGTCTCAGTATGGATGGTCAGCAGATTGCAAATTATGAAGCTCAGAACTTCAACTCACTGCCTATTGAAAGAGTCATGGACAAAGACGGTAATCCATTGGTTGTGGATGTTCCTTATATGAATTACATGGTACATGTGTCAATTTGGAGAGCAAACGTTGGACGCGTTCCACTTTATCTGCTTGACACAGATAATGATATGAATTCCGAATTTGATAAGCCAATTACTCACTCCCTCTATGGTGGAGACTGGGAGAACCGACTAAAACAGGAAATCCTGCTTGGTATTGGCGGTATGTTGACATTGAAAAAACTTGGAATCAAAAAGCAGATTTACCATTGCAATGAAGGTCATGCAGCATTATGCAACCTGCAAAGACTTTGTGATTATATTGACGAAGGGCTGAACTTCAACCAAGCTCTGGAATTAGTCAAAGCATCTTCACTATACACAGTTCACACACCTGTGCCAGCAGGTCATGACTATTTTGACGAAGGATTGTTTGCAAAATACATGAGTGGCTATGCACCACGTTTAGGCTTGACTTGGGATGAATTCATAGGCATGGGACGCACAAATCCTGACGACCATAATGAAAGATTCTGCATGAGCACATTTGCCTGCAACACATGTCAGGAAGTAAATGGTGTGAGCAAGCTACATGGGTGGGTTTCACAAAAGATGTTCTCCAACATCTGGAAAGGATATTTCCCTGAAGAAAACCATGTAGGATATGTAACTAATGGCGTTCACATGCCAACATGGACAGCAAGTGAATGGATGCGCCTATATGAAAAAGAATTTGACTCTGCATGGATAAATGACCAAAGCAACGAAAAGATTTGGGAAGCAATATACAAAGTGCATGATGAAGATATCTGGAAGACAAAAAAATCTCTGAAAATCAAACTGGTAGATTTCATTAAAACACAATTCCGTGAAAGATGGCTACTACATCAGGGCGACCCTTCAAGAGTGGTTTCAGTGCTTGAAAGTATTACTCCAGATGCTTTGTATATAGGCTTCTGCCGTAGATTTGCGACCTACAAGCGTGCACATCTGCTCTTTACCGACCTTGACAGATTGAGCAGAATAGTCAACAATCCTGAACGACCTGTAAAATTCCTTTTCTCTGGCAAAGCACACCCTGCAGATGGAGCTGGTCAGGGATTAATCAAACGCATTTACGAAATTTCACAGCGTCCGGAATTCCTTGGCAAAATAATTTTCCTTGAAGATTATGATATGCTGCTTGCACGCAGACTTGTCTCTGGTGTTGATATATGGATGAACACCCCTACCCGACCACTTGAAGCATCTGGTACATCTGGAGAAAAAGCCGAAATGAATGGCACTGTGAATTTGTCTGTCCTTGATGGATGGTGGCTGGAAGGTTATCGAAAAGGAGCTGGTTGGGCATTAACAGAAAAACGCACTTACCAGAACCAAAACTATCAAGACCAACTTGATGCAACCACTATCTATGGACTTTTGGAAAATGAAATCATACCACTCTATTATAAAGCCAATAATAAAGGCTATAGCGAAGACTGGATTAAGGTAATCAAGAACTCTATTGCGCAGATTGCTCCACATTATACAATGAAACGTCAGTTGGATGACTATTACGAAAAGTTCTACAACAAACAGGCACGACGTTTTGCAGCATTGGCAAAAGACAATTATGCGTTGGCAAAAGAGATTGCTCAATGGAAAGAAACAGTAGCAGAGCGCTGGGATGCAATCAAAGTTTATAGAAAAGGTGAGGATTTCTCAGACATCTACGCCATCAATGGCAAACAATACCAATTTGAGTTTGTTGTTGATGAACAAGGATTAGAGGATGCTGTAGGCATTGAAATCGTCATCCTTGATACCACCCCTGATGCAACTGGCAGGACTGTCCGCAGAGTTGTGCCTCTCAAAATGACTAAGCATGAAGGCAACCTATATACATTTACTGGCAAAAACGGACCTTTACATGCTGGTTCATTTAAGATGGGTGTCAGAATGTATCCTAAAAACGCAAATCTGCCACACAGAATGGACTTCTGCTACGTAAAATGGATTGACTAACAAATTATGACGTATCTTGCAATAGCGATATTGTGCAGTTCATTGTTTGCGGTCATTTTCAAACTCTGTCAACAACGTCAGATTGATGCCCTGCAAGTGATTTGCATAAACTATACAGTCGGAGTCATATTAAGTTGGGCTCCGATTGCATTAAATATTCTGATGGCTCATCAAGCAATTGAATCATATTCTTTGACGCCATTATCTATAGTCCTATCCTGTATGCAAGGAGGGTTGTTCATGATGGGATTCATCACAATGAATCAATCAACATGTCGCAACGGAGTTGCCTTAACAACTGTTTCAGCGCGTGCATCATTAATTCTGCCCGTGACTTTCAGTTGGTTAATACTCTCACAACCTGCTCCAAAATGGATTCCTGTTGCAGGAGTCATTTTGGCCATGCTGATGATTATTCTTCCCAACAAGCAACAAGACCATGCCCCATCCATATACAGATTAACATCTGACGCAATAAGAAAGCGGAAAGCCGCTATCGCTTTGTGCTCTGTATTCATCTTTTACGGAATTGCAGATTTCTCCTTGAAATTAGTTCAGTTCAGTGTTGAAAATGCATATCGTGATGATGAAACACTCAACACTCACCTCACGGCATTAACAGGCGCAATATTCTTTATGTCGGCTGCATTGTCGTTTATCCTGTGTTTAGTAAAAGGAAGTTTCAGGAAACATCCGCTAAATTGGGCGATTATTGGTTGGGGAGCATTGCTCGGTGCGGTCAATGTTGGTTGTACAGCATGTATGCTTCGTGCTTTAGGAATGATGCCGACTGGACATTTCTATCCGCTATACAACATTGGCATTGTATTGGCATCCACCATTATTGGTATTTGTTTCTTCAAAGAACGCATAAAAATCGTCCAACTTTTAGGCTTTATACTGGCAATTGCGGCTATTGCGTTCTTCTTTTAGTTAAAAAATCAAAAAAAGTCTATAATTCAATAGATTAGTTATAAGATTTTTCGTACCTTTGCAGTCCAGTTTGAGAAATAGAATACTCAACAACATAAAAACAAGAAAATAATATGTCTAAAATTTGTCAAATTACGGGTAAGAAGGCCATGATTGGGAACAATGTTTCTCACTCAAAGCATCGTACAAAACGCAGTTTCGACATCAATCTTTTCCAGAAGAAATTTTTCTATGTTGAAGAAGATTGCTGGATTTCTTTGAAACTTTGCGCACAAGGTCTTCGTTTGATTAACAAAGTTGGTTTGGATGCAGCTTTAAAACAAGCAGTAGAAAAAGGCTATTGCAATTGGAACGAAATTAAAGTTATAGGAGATTAAGCTATGGCAAAGAAGGTAAAAGGTAACAGAGTACAGGTAATCCTCGAATGCACTGAAATGAAGAACAGTGGCATGCCAGGCACAAGCCGTTATGTTACGGTTAAAAACCGTAAAAACACTCCTGAAAGATTGGAATTGATGAAGTACAATCCTATTCTTAAGAAGATGACTCTTCATAAGGAGATTAAGTAAGAAATTTAAAATACTTTAAACTATGGCAAAGAAAACCGTCGCAACCCTTCAAACAGGTAATGAGGGTCGCACATATACAAAGGTCATTAAAATGATAAAGAGTCCTAAGACTGGAGCATATTGCTTTGATGAGCATATGGTTCCTAACGAAGCTGTAAAGGATTTCTTTAAATAAAAGAATTTTTCAAATAATCAATTATAAAATAAAGGCTCAACATTTTGTTGAGCCTTTATTTATGCTTTCTCTTCTACCTCCTTAACATTTATGAAATTTTTCTTTTTATCAAAGAATTCGTATTGAAGGAATGCCAACTTCTGCGACGGAATAACATGCACTCCCATTCCATACTTACATTTCCATTTCTGTTTTAGAGAAAACATCCCTTTGTTTATATAAGCTTCAACATAAGGATGTACATATAGATAGAAAGATTTTATCTTCAACTGCTTGACTATATATTCAATTTTATGCTCCAACTGCTCAGCAAAAAGAATACTTGGTTGAATTTTCCCTTTTCCGAAACATGTTGGACATCCCTCTTCAACGTCAACATTCATCGCAGGTCTAACTCTTTGCCGTGTAATTTGCATAAGTCCAAACTTCGACAGTGGTAATATGTTGTGCTTGGCTCTATCAGACGACATGTTCGTACACATTCTCTCATATAATGTTTGTCTGTCTTCAGCCAAATCCATGTCAATAAAATCCACCACAATTATACCTCCGATATCTCGTAACCGTAACTGACGCGCTAATTCATCAGCTGCACCAAGATTTACTTCAAGTGCATTTCCTTCCTGTCCATTATTTGACTGCGTACGGTTTCCACTATTTACGTCAACAACATGAAGTGCTTCTGTATGCTCTATCACAAGATAGGCACCTTTCTTTATATTGACTATTTTACCTAACGATGACTTAGTTTGGCGAGTTACATCAAAATGGTCAAATATCGGTTCTGTTGCAGAATAATATTTTACTATTCCTTGTCGTTCTGGTGCTATTTGCGCAATATAGGCTCTGATTTCATTATAAACATCTTTATTGTTTACATGAATGCTTTCATACGAAGGATTGAATAAATCTCTAAGTAAACCTACAATGCGACTTTCTTCCTCATAGACCAACTTTGGCAAATTTGTAGCACTATGCGCATTCTCAATAGTTGAGTTCCATTTGAACATAAGTTGCTCCAACTCTGCATTCAATTCAGCTACACGCTTACCTTCAGCTGCTGTACGGACTATAATTCCCACATTTTGCGGACGGATACTCGTCACTAACTGTCGCAAACGGGCACGCTCATTTTTATCCTTTATTTTTGTGGAGACAGAAACTTTAGTACCAAAAGGCATCATAATAAGATACCTGCCTGTGAAGGTCAACTCTCCAGACAGACGGGGACCTTTGGTGGAAATGGGTTCTTTAGTGACCTGTGCTAATACGACCTGATCTTTTTCCAAAACATTTTTTATGCTTCCCTCTTTAGGTAGGTCTTGTACTCTACTTGCTTTTGAAAACGGAGTAATTTTTTTCTTATTACTAAAGAGTTGCTTAAAATATTTTGCAAATGAACTATATTGAATACCTAAATCAAGATAATGAAGAAAAGCCTCATGTGAATAACCTACATCTACAAAGCTGGCATTTAAACCTGGCATTAGTTTTTTAACCTTTGCCACATAAATATTGCCTACCGCATAAGAATTCTCTATCGATTCTTTTTGAAATTCAACAAGTTTTGAATCTTCTAAAAGCGCAATAGATACATCTGTAGGTTGAACATCAATAATAACTTCTTTTTTCATCATTCAATTATAGTTAATGATAAAGGGTGCTTGAAAAGACTTCCCCTTTCAAAACACCCTTCAAGTTCACAAGAATACATAACAGCAAATTACTTGCTCTTATGTCTATTCTTTCTTAATCTTTTTTTACGCTTATGGGTTGCCATTTTATGGCCCTTTTTCTTTTTTCCGCTTGGCATAACTATTAATTTTTAATGTTTCAATAATCTTTCTGCAAAGCTCTTTGCTGGTTTGAATGTAGGGAAATTATGTTCTGGGACTATAATTGTAGTATTCTTTGAAATGTTACGAGCTGTCTTTTGAGCTCTTTTCTTAACTACAAATGTACCAAAGCCACGAAGATAGACATTCTCTTCATTTGCCATACAATTCATTACTTCTTCCATCATCGCCTCAACTGCAAGCAAAGCTGCTTTCTTATCAATTCCCGTCTTACTTGAGATATTGTTTACTAAATCTGCTTTTGTCATAATTAAATTTATTTCATTATTATAGATTTGGGTTGCAAAGATAATACTTTTTATTGATTTACAAAACTTTATTGCACTTTTTATAGAAAAATTTACATTTTTTTTAAATTATTAATTAATTGATTGTATTCATTGATTATTTCATCAACTATTTGCTTTACAGGTTTTATGGTTTTGATAGACGATGCTATTTGACCTATCTCCAATTCTCCTTCTACTATATCACCATCAAAAATACCGAGTTTTGTCCGCCCTACTCCAATAATTTCCAGTAACTCTTTTGGACCAGCACCATTGTTTTCCGCATCTTGCAACCGTGCGAAATATTCATTTTTTGCCATTCTGGCTGGAGAAAGCTTCTTCAAGATAAGCATTGTATCGCCCTCATTCAAATTAGTACAATATTTCTTGTATGCGTCACTTGCACCACTTTCCTCAGATAATGCGAATGCTGTTCCTACCTGCACACCTTCGGCACCTAAAGCAAAAGCGGCTAACATTGCACGACCAGAAGCGATTCCACCAGCTGCAATAAGTGGAGTCGGTTCAGTCACAGAGACACTCAGAAGAGCATCCGCAACTTGAGGGATAAGTGTCATTGTTGTCGATTCTTCTTTTCCATCATGACCTCCAGCCTCGAAACCTTCTGCAACAATTACATCAACACCGGCTTCAACGCATTTCAACGCAAATTTACTGCTTGAAACGACATGAGCTACTTTTATTCCATTTTCGTGGAATATATGTGTGTATTTCTTTGGATTACCAGCAGATGTAAACACTGCAGGTACCTTCTCCTCTATTACCACTTGTACCAATTCATCAATATTGGGTTTCATCATTGGTAGATTCACACCCCATGAACCAGCACACTGACTATTTGCAACAGATAAACTTTGTCTGAGTTTTGATATATGATTACGAAGTACATCGGCAGTCATCGAACCAGCCCCGATAAGCCCAAGTCCACCAGCTTTGCACACAGCTGAAGCCAATCTCCATCCACTACACCAAACCATGCCGCCAGCTATGATTGGGTATTTTATTCCAAAAACATTACAGATTCTATTCATAATCTCAACAATTTTCTGCAAAAATAATAAAAAAGGTCATAGCTTGTGGGGTGTAAGGTTTATGTTTTAAGTATTTTTATTAAAAAAACATAATTGTGCATTACAAATTGTCCATTGAGAATTAAAAAACAGCGTTTTTTACTATCTTTGCGCTATGAAATTGAAACTAATTATTATATTTGCTGTTTTTAGTGTATCCGCTTCAGCACAAGTTACAAACGATACTATCCCTGAAGATTCCATTGACTACACCAAATATTTGCAAGAAGTCAAAGTCTATGGAGTTACAGGAAAGAAAACCAGTTTGAGCATATTGGATAAATATAAATTCAATCAAGACGCACAGTTGCAACAGAACATTCCAACTGGAGCTAATATTCTTGGCATACCATTTTTTCTCATTGAGAAGCTTGGATTACGCAGTCACAAAATGACTCATAAACAAAAAGTCAAACAAATCTTAGACAACTATTAAAACGAACCTTACACAGCTTATTGCTGCAGCAATGGCCGTCATGCCACAATGGATGATGGCTAAAGGATTGCATAAAGCAACCCCAGAACGTCCCAACATAATTTTTATACTCGCTGATGATATGGGGTATGGTGATTTGCATTGTTATGGCAATGATTTCGTACAGACTCCCAATATTGATAAATTAGCTGCTACTGGCACACGTTTCACGCAATGCTATGCTGGCAGTGGAATTTCTTCTCCATCACGCTGTTCGTTAATGACTGGCAAAAACACAGGCAAGACTCGCATACGAGACAACATGTGTACCGCCAAAGGAATAACGGGATTGAAAATCACCCCACAGGGAGATACCACAATTGTCAGACGCGCAAATTTACTACCCGAGGACACTACCCTTGCTACTATCATTGGGAGTGCTGATTACAGAACGTGCCTTGTAAACAAATGGCATTTGGATGGGTATGACCCAAATGCCGCACCAAATCATAGAGGATTTGACGAATTTTATGGCTGGCTAATATCCACCGTCTATAGCAATGACCCTTATTACTACCCATATTGGCGTTTTCATGGCGATTCTCTTGTCAATATCAAAGAAAATGAGCATGACGCACACGTCAGACACAATACCGAGATTTCTACAGACGATGCCATTGCTTTCATAAACCGTAACAAAGAGAACCCTTTTTTCCTGTATTTGGCATACGATGCTCCACATGAACCTTACAATATTGATGACACATCATGGTACGACGAAAATGGAGACTGGGACATGACAACCAAGCGCTATGCTTCACTTATCACTCACATGGATGGGCAAATCGGTAGGCTACTTAAAGAATTAGACAGATTACACCTCAGAAAAACTACCATGATTATTTTCGCCAGCGACAATGGAGCTGCGGTCATGGCACCTTTGAAAGAACTGAACTGCAATGCTGGTTTTAAGGGAAGAAAAGGACAACTATATGAAGGAGGAATCAGAGTCCCGCTAATCGTCAACCAGCCAGGCAAAGTTCCCACACAAAATTTAAAAAATATAGTCTATTTTCCTGACATCATGCCAACACTGGCTGCATTGAGTGGATCAGAAAAATCATTGCCAAAGGATATTGATGGTATAAACATACTACCATTGTTCTATGGGAAACATGTTGATACCGACAATCGGTTGCTATATTGGGAATTCCCAGGGAAACAAAGAGCTGGTAGGAAAGGAGATTGGAAAGCGGTAAGCATCAAACCTAATCAACCGTTAGAATTATACAATATCAAAGAGGATATGGCCGAAAGCAACAACCTTGCCGACAAATATCCTGAAATTCTGAAGGCCTTAGATGAAGAGATGAAAGCACAACATCATCCATCTGAAAACTGGCCTCTTCCAGGTGAATAGATATGAACATCTGTAATCCTTTCGGAAAGCCATTTTATATTATGTCAAAGCCTATAGGGGCTATGTGTAATCTAAAATGTGATTATTGCTACTATCTTCATAATAGCAATAACGAAGTTCAGATTATGAGTGATGAATTACTGGAGACATTCATCAGACAATATATTGAGTCTCAATCTATGCCACAAGTACTATTCACATGGCATGGAGGCGAACCAATGCTTAGGGGAATTGACTTCTATAAAAAAGTCTTACAAATCGAAGAAAAATATGCTCGCGGAAGAATTATTGACAACGTGCTGCAGACCAATGGCATATTGATGACTGAGGAGTGGGCGAAATTCCTGCACGACAACGGTTTTCTTATTGGAATATCAATTGATGGACCAGAAGAATTTCACAATGCCCACAGAGGAAATACTTTTCACAAAGTCATGTATGCTATTGAACTTTTGAAAGAGTTTGATGTCATGTGGAATGCAATGGTTGTTGTAAGCAATATCAATGCCACTCATCCTGAGGAGATGTATAATTTCTTCAAACTAATAAATGCTAAATACATCCAACTAACTCCATTAGTCAGAACAAACTATCAGACTAATGGTTTCAAAGATGCTGTCAATCCTTTACTTTGGGGAGATTTTCTGTGTAAGATTTTTGATGAATGGGTAATAAATGATGTTGGAGAATACTTTATAAATATATTCGATGCCACCCTTGCCAATTGGATGGGCGAAACTCCTGGTCCTTGTTGTTTTGCACCGACTTGTGGACAAGTTGGAGTAATTGAATATAATGGTGATGTGTATTCATGTGACCATTTTGTTTACCCTGAATATAAACTCGGCAATATAAAAGAACACACATTTATTGAAATGCTATTCGGTGAGCAACAAAAAAAATTTGGGATGAACAAATGGAGCACATTACCACACAAATGCAGAAAATGCAAATACTTATTTGCTTGCAATGGAGAATGCCCCAAGAACAGATACACCGAAAATGAATACGGAGAAACAGGATTAAATTATTTGTGCGAAGGTTATTACAAATTCTTCGAGCACGTTGCACCCTTCATGAACACCATGACAAATAAAAAAATCCCTACCGATTAAGGCAGGGATTTTTTCATTATACATTTAGTTAAATTACTTTGTAGTATCCTTGAAGATAGATACGCGGTTGAAATCATATTCATCGAAGAGTTTGTCTGTAATACCACAACCCTTAACTGAAATACGATCTTCAGCAATCTTATACTTCTTTACAAGAGCGTTCTTAACAACTTCAGCACGAGCCTGAGAAAGTTTCTGGTTGAATTCAGCCTTACCTTCTGGAGAAGCATAACCTTCAACAAGAATCTTTGCTTCTGGATGATTCTTCATGTACTTAGCAACCATTTCAATCTGTGCATACTGAGCAGGATCAATAACTGACTTACCCTGATGGAAGATAACTGAAGGCTGGAGAACATTAGCATTTGCATCAACTACTTTTTCAATTACCTTTGGCTTCTTTGCCAACTGATCCTTTAGGTCAGCAATCTGCTTGTTCAAGCCAGCGATTGCAGCATCCTTATCGTTCAGCATATTACGGAGACTGTTAATCTTGCCATTCAAACCGTCGATTTCACTTTGGTCGCGGAGCTGTGAATAAGCAAAATTATGAGTTCCGTTAGAAGTCTTGAACTTGTAGATAACACCAGCGTTCAACTGTACCATACTCTTATTGAGGTTGTACAAACCTGTGTACTGACCCATTTGCGCATTGCAGTCCTTACCACCAGCAACGAGTGCATAGTTGATAGAAGGTTCTACATATACTTGCCATGCCTTCTTTTCACCAAGATTGAAAGCAAAGTCAAGACCTAACTTAGAAGTAAGGTAATTCCATTCCATTCTCTTTGAATCCTTACCCCACATCTTTTGGTTCCACTCTTCTGAAGCACTGCTGAAAGGATGACCCCAGCCAAAACCAGCAACAGCTATCATTTCAAATGTGCGTGGAGTTCCCTTGTAATGTCCGAACAGGTTCATCAGGTTGAATGTTCCCAAGAGGTTCAAGTTCATTTCACGAACTACTGTACCTGTTTTTACATTAGGAATAAAGTTTGTAGAACCCCAATGCTTTGGATCAAATTCATTTCCACTCTTCTCTGAAAAATAGAAGTTACCTTCAAATGCGAGTCCGAATACTGTTGTCAGATTCTTACCTACGCGAATACCAACGTTTGGATTAAGGTTCTTAAGCCATTCGCTGTGAGTTGTTGCTGTTCCAACACCAGCATTTAAGCCAATGTACCAATTGTCAGAGAACTTATTGCCAGTTGTAGCTGTTCCCTGTGCTGATGCAGATACTGCCATTGCAGCTACTGCAAAAAACAATACTAACTTTTTCATTTTCTTTTGTTTTGTAAAACTAAAATTATAATAAATGTGAATTACGTTTTATGCTATTTATAAATTTCGGTGCAAAGTAACACATTTTTTTTCATATAACCAAATTTTTTTACAAAAAAATGCGCTAATATGGCTGAATTTAACCTATTTCAATGATATAAATCAAATATATATTGATTTTTAGCAGTATTTCCCATTTATCACACCTTATTATATAATATTACAATCTGCAATCAAGTCTGGTCGTTTCATCAATTACCTTTGCATCCGTGACATTGCTGCATTCATAAGCATTTTACCCTTTGGACCAGTCATTTTCTTCATCATCTTCCGCATTTGGTCAAATTGCTTAATCAGTTTGTTAACTTCATCTATCGACCTTCCTGATCCAGCCGCCAATCTCTTGCGACGTCCAATATCCAATATATCTGGATTTGCGCGTTCTTTTGGAGTCATGCTATTTATTATTGCAATAATTCCATCAAAAGCACTATTATCTATGTCAATGTCTTTCATCACTTTGCCAAGGCCTGGAATCATGCTTGCCAAGTCCTTGATATTTCCCATCTTTTTGAGTTGCTCTATTTGCTGTCTGAAATCATCATAATCGAATTTGTTCTTTGCTATTTTCTTCGACAGTCGGCGTGCTTCTTCTTCATCATACTGCTCCTGTGCACGTTCTACGAACGACACAACATCACCCATTCCAAGAATACGGTCAGCCATTCTTTCAGGATGGAACACATCCAGTGCTTCCATCTTTTCACCAGTGCCGATAAACATAATCGGTTTATCCACCACTGTACGAATTGATATTGCCGCTCCACCACGAGTATCACCATCAAGCTTTGTCAGGATTACACCATCAATTTCCAGCCTTTCATTGAATTCCTTAGCAGTGTTTACGGCATCCTGACCCGTCATTGCATCCACCACCAGCAATGTGTCATCTGGAGACACGGCATCTTTCAATTGCCGGATTTGAAGCATCAGTTCTTCATCTATTGACTGGCGACCTGCTGTATCTATTATTACCGTATCATAGCTCTTTGCCTTAGCTTCATGAATAGCTGCTTTTGCAACTGCTATTGGATCTTTTGCACCTTCTTCAAGATAGATAGGAATATCTATTTGTTCTGCCAATACTCGAAGTTGCTCCATTGCCGCAGGTCGGAATGTATCACATGCTGCCAACAATGGTTTCTTGTGCATTTTGTTTTTTAGCATCAAAGCTAATTTTCCGCTGAAAGTAGTTTTACCCGCACCATTGAGACCTGCCATCAGAATAATTGCAGGACGGTTTTCAAACACAAGTTCTTTTGCGTTACCGCCCATCAGTTTTGTAAGTTCATCGTGAACAAGTTTCACCATCAGCTGTCCTGGCTTTATTGCAGTCAGCACATTCATACCTAAAGCCTTTTGCTTGACAGTATCAGTAAATGTCTTTGCTACTTTATAGTTAACATCAGCGTCAAGCAAAGCTTTGCGCACATCTTTAAGGGTTTCGGCAACATTTATTTCGGTAATCTTACCTTCACCTTTTAGAATTTTAAACGACCGTTCCAGTCTATCAGATAGATTTTCAAACATTTTTATATAGGGTTCTTTGTAATTCGACTGCAAAGATAATAAAAGGTTGATGGTTGATGGCTTATAGCTGATTGTTTTTAAGTTTTTTTAATGAGCCACAAAGCCTACCAAAAAAGAAGCTGTGCCAAATGACACAGCTTCAATTCTATTTTCATTCAGTATTTTCTATACTGAAATCTATTCTTTACTTGCAAAGATACTTCTTGCCGTTTACAATGTAAACATTACCCTTTATTGGGTTCATTACCTTGCGACCACTCAAATCGTATGTTCCTTCGCCGAAGAACTGAGCGTTCTTTGCAGAGATGTCATTGATTCCTGTTGGAGTCTGGTTAGGAACTATCTGAAGCTGAGCAATGAAGAGGTTGGTTCCTGTTTCAGAACGGCTCATGCGGAATACCTTTTCGCCAGCAGCGTTAGCAGGAACTACGTACTTAGCAAGTACAGGTTCGCCACCGAAATAGAGATCTGGGAAGTCGTCACCGCAAGCCATTGTCTTATCTTGACCTTCTGCACCCCAGAAGAACTTAACACCACTCTTCTTTTCTTCGCCCTTGTTCTTGAATGCATATACGATGATTGTGTCACCTTCTGCAAGTGCTTTCTCAAGGGTTACTGTTGTGTATTTGTCATCACTGAGGTCTTTCTTACCATTCAGACTGATTGTGTAGTACTGAGTGTATGCTGGAGCCTGTGAATAGTTTACGCGGCTTGGATCTGCCTCGCTGGCTACTGCGCTACCGCCTACTTCTTCTACTACACCCATTGGTGACTGCCATGAGTAGTAAGCATTGCTTGCAAGAGCTGGGAGGATTCCATATACCTTAACTGTCACTGCTACCTTTACAGTAT
>JAZLEX010000019.1:0-3184 GCA_045615485.1 Prevotella sp. | reverse complement strand
ATGAGATTCTGCTCCTTCGTTACTGTATATCGGTTCTTCATGCGATATATGGGTGAGGAAGGAAGATGAGGAAGAGAACAGAAGATAGTTTTAAACCTAAAATCCGCAACTATCCTCAAAAAAGCAATCAGAGGCTGATTTTTAGTGAGCAGACAATAGTCCGATGTAGTATAAGCAATGAAATGACTGCCAAATGTAGCCATCTTCCCCTTACCCCACAATGCGGCTTGAGGCAATACGCAGATTATAGCCAAAAGTAATGATTCTTATCCGAATCCCGTTTTGAAGGGTCTTGCGTAAGCGCAGTTCTCTGTGTAGATATTCAGCACATGTTGCCTTGCAGTAAGAATCCACTTGGCTGGTACTGATACGAACCTGAATACAAAAGCCTTTATGCGACTTGTCTTCTTGAGTCCGAAAGCCTTGGGGTCGAGATGTTATCCTGTGTCAGTTCCCTGATGGCTCTGAGGATGGTGTCAGAGCTGCATGTGCGCAGGGTCGGATGATACGAGAGATGGCGCATCAGATGCGATGTCACATCCTCCACGCAAGAGCCGCCACAGAAGTACACGCTCATCAGCGAACGGACAATCTCGCTGTACTGGTATCCGATGACACTGCTGCATCTCAGACCCAGAGTTGAGTCGATGACATGTACGAGCATGGAGTCAAATTGCTCCATGACCATAAAAATACCTCCAAAAGGTGTGAGTTCAGATTGTATTTGTACCTTTGCCATGCCTTGTTATGATTATCGCTTGATTTCTAATCGCAGCACTAAGATAAGTGAAAATTCTGACATGGCAAAATCCTGAGCAACTTTTTGTTGCTCAGGATGTTAAAAAGTATAAATTACATTGGTACTGCGGAATTAAGGTGAACTTATTTTTTTACTAATTTGCAAAAGGAGGTCGTGTCAAAAGTAACTGGCACGACCTCTTTTAGGCGGTTCAAAAAGGCCAGAAGATAATTCAGCCACAAGGAATGCAAATAATGTTAATTTAGCTGAATAAATAGCCATATGTCTAGATATCACACATAGTTTGGCTGAATATAATACTAAAAATATTTGCATATTTCAAAATAAAGCTGTAATTTTGCTGCATAATTTCAAATACTTAGTCACCTATGGCAAATATTATCGGCAGAAAAAAAGAAATAGAACAGCTGCGTCATCGTTATCAGAGCGACAAAGCAGAGTTCATAGCAATTTATGGGCGCAGGCGTGTGGGCAAGACATTCCTTGTCAAGGAGTTCTTCAAGAATCAGTTTGCATTCATGCACACAGGCCTGGCTCCGATGGTGGAAGACAAGCGCACGAAGAAACTGCGTCGGGTCAGCATGGCAGACCAGTTGGAGAATTTCCATTACTCGCTCATCCGCTATGGTCTGGAGAATGAACCACGTCCTACGACTTGGATGGAAGCCTTCTTCCTGCTTGAGAAGCTGCTGCGAAAAAAGAACAATGGTCGGCGTCAGGTTGTCTTCATTGACGAGATGCCATGGATGGATACTCCTCGTGCCAAGTTCCTTACTGCAGTCGAAGCGTTTTGGAACGGATGGGGAAGCAGCCAGGACAACCTGATGTTCATCGTGTGCGGTAGTGCCACCAGGTGGATTCTCGACAAACTTATCAATGCCAAACGAGGAATGTTCCACCGTGTGACAGATTCTATCCATCTGCACCCATTCACTCTCAATGAATGCAAGCAATTCTATGATTCTCACAAGATACGTCTTTCGCCATACGACATCACGGAGAGCTATATGGTGTTCGGCGGAATACCATACTACATGGACTTCTTCCTGCCAGGAAACAGCGTTGCACAGAACATTGACCAACTCCTTTTCTGCAAGGATGCCAAGCTCAAGGACGAGTTCGGATTGCTGTTCTCTTCAGTTTTCACCAACGCAGAGGACATGATGAAGATTGTCCATGTGCTGGGACGAAGGCATTGCGGCTTTACACGAGATGAAATCAGCCAGATGACAGGCATAGCAACTGGTGGGACGCTCTCGGATTTACTCCGGGCACTGGTCGAATCCGATTTCATCTGTAAATATGTCCCGTTTGGCACTTCAGGCAACGTTGATTACTATAAACTGACCGATAACTTCTGTTGGTTCTGGTTACATTTCAAGGAAGGTAAAAAGAAATATCCAGAGAACTTCTGGCAGACGAATACCGCCAAACCAGAGTTGAACACATGGCGAGGGTTGGCTTTTGAGGAAGTATGCTTCAACCATGTCCCGCAGATAAAGAAAGCATTGGGAATAGCCGCCGTACAATCGCGCGAATCCTCTTATGTCATACGCGGGAACGACCATCTGGACGGTATGCAGATTGATCTTCTGATTGATCGTGATGACCGAGTGATGAACATTTGCGAGATGAAATTCCTGAAGTCGGAGTTCGTGGTAACATCGGCATATTATGACACTATTCAGAGTCGTATAGAAACGCTTGCAGGACAGACACCATCAACAGTACACTCCACGCTTGTCACCAATCGGGGCTTGTCATACAATGAGTATAGCAGTGTGTTCCAATCCGTCATAACTCTGGATGATTTGTTTGGATAAGGAAGGTCAAAGCCGTTTTCGGTAAACAGCTTATAGCACAAATCGCCTTTTTCTATCTTGTACGGGAATGATTTGCTGCGATCCAGATAGGGTCACAGGGACTAGGGTCACAGGTCTGTAGCCGAGGAACTTCTTGTACGTCGGTTTTGCATCATACTTCTCTGTCTCAATGAACTGATGGTCAAAGTCAACATCGTATTCCTCAACTTCCTTCAGTTCGCCAGTAGAAACCAAAGCATTGACAAGCAATGTGCCAGAGTTTGTCTGCTGTGTTGAAATCATAGGTCTTGCCCTGATCGGAAGTATAGGAGATGTTGTCCTGCGTAAGTTCCTTGATGGCTCTGAGGATGGTGTCAGAGCTGCATGTGCGCAGGGTGGGATGATACGAGAGATGGCGCATAAGATGCGATGTCACATCCTCCACGCACGAGCCGCCACAGAAGTACACGCTCATCAGCGAACGGACAATCTCGCTGTACTGGTATCCAATGACACTGCTGCATCTCAGACCCAGGGTAGAGTCGATAACGGGTGATAGCATGGAGTCAAATTGCTCCATGACCATAAAAATACCTCCAAAAGGTGTGAGTTTCTCAGATTT
>JAZLEX010000018.1:0-2862 GCA_045615485.1 Prevotella sp. | reverse complement strand
AAGGACGGTATAACATAGCACAGGGTGATTAACCCTGTGTATTAGGATGTTATCTCATTTAAGCCCTGTATGGGCGACATAATTCCATATACTCCGACAACCATAAACGACCAAACAACCAAAAGGCTGAGTAGTTACTGTGAAAATCTACCTTTTTCACCATTATAAGGCTTATTTTTAAACATCATTTAACATATAAGGGCAAAGCCAACTGCAATGCGGGTTAGGTTTTTGGTTTTAGGTTTTCGGTTAATAACCCATGCCCTCAAACCGATAACCATTTGCAATTTCAACCGAAAACCTTCAACCCATAACCTATAACCATCAACTTGAGCACTTGCGAAACTTGAATGAGTTAATAATGAAATTTGGTGCAAAAATAAAAGAGAGGTGTGCCAATACAGGGCATACCTCTCAAAAAAGTGACTATTTATAGCGATTTTTTATTTGCAAACTATGGGATCTCCACAATATTGTTTGCGTTGACACTTCTTGCACATCTCTCCACGCCATACTTTGTCAAACTCTTCCATGGCAGCTTCTATAAGTTCCAGTTCATCAGTTAGAATGCCTGCCTCAAAATTTCTTCGGTTGGGTAATTTCATTCCCATTCCTGCATCTGTAATGTTGGCACTACCGATGTATTCTATGCCACTATTCACATTCTGTCAAAGTCAGCATTAACGTCAAGGTTATTATCCCATGTTATTTTTTAATGTCACTAAATAATACTTCGAGTTTCTTTGCCTCTTCTTGCAATTTCCGTGGATTCTGTTTTGCTAATTTTTTGATATTTAACAGCTTCCACTTTATTGAAGGATAGTCTTTGAAATACTCAAATTCATAGCCATCCCATTCAGGCTCACCTTTTTCAAAACTGACCAGAAATTGTTTGTCTTTCTCAGTCATAAGTTGGTTGACATTAGCAATCAATTTCGAACGCGTAGCCTCAAACTCCTCATAAATAAATGGAATATCGGTCATGCCTTCAAACTGATTGACCATAGCATCCCTCTGATCAATCAACCGTGGAGCAAAACTTTCATGGATTGGTCGGTCGCTACCAAGCAGGCTGAATATCAATCCCTCGCGGCACTCGTCAAGTGATACATCCATATATTTTACATCAAACAGGTCACGCGGATGCTGACGTGACAAGGCTGCTGCTATTTTTCCTCCATACAGTTGCGTCAGTGGCACAATGTCAGCTTCACAATAAAGTCCGAATTTATCCTGGGCCTTCTCACTCAATGGTATAGTTATGGCTTCACCACCTACAAGCCCACGCTTTGTTTGGTTCACCTCAACCTTTACCTGTTTGCCTCTGAATTCGCAAAGTAGTTTACTGGTGCTAAAGTTTGGTACAATATGCATACCTTTGAAAGCTTTCTGGGCGTTATCGCAGATGGATTGCAGATGCAGATTTATGTTTGCAAGGCTGTCGGTTCTATCAGTAAGCGGAATGTATGTAAGGTCAATGTCAACGGAATAACGTGGCAGATTCTTCAGGAAGAGGTTGATGGCTGTACCGCCATGAACAGCGAATACACCTTCGTCCATCACAATGGGCATAAGGCGAAGCAATAATTCTACCTTTTGCGCATATACTTGCGTCCTGATATTGTTATTCATATTCTGCAAGCTCTTTTGGAATGGTCATATTGTATTTTGATATATATTTGCCAGTTGGCACAACCATATATCGTGATGTGCCAAGTGATATAGAATCAAGTTCCAATGCTTTGAACCATGGATGTCCTGTCTTTTCAGCCATATAGACAAACAAGCGCTTTACCTTCTGTGACGTACACGATTCCAGCAGCATTTGCATCAATTTCGGGCGAAGCGTAGTCAAGCTCTCCATTATATAATAGATGTCAAGCAACGAGGAGGTAGCCTCTGGAAGGTTCAAGCATTCCAATATGGCACGTTCTGGAGAAGACACAAGCAATAAATCTGTACCTACCTGCATTGGCTCGACTCCCTTATGGTCGTCGCCAAGGAATGATGTTTTCATATACTTTATGCTCATATCCCAATTCTTCTCCAGCATCCACGATGGGAGTCTGTCTGTTGCTCCCGTAAATAGAAAAGCCTTAGGTTTACCCATGGATAGATAATGCGAGTAACCACGAAGATCCAAAGCTGTATAGGCTCCAACCACGCATTTTTTTGAGAGTTGCGTATTGTAAGCCGAAACAGCATGCAGCAGTGTGGGATTAGTTCCATGTAACGCATATACCCCTTTTGATAGATGGGTCAGCCAGCCTCTTTTCATATAAGCATGTTGCTCTTTTGCATCAAGTCCATAAGACGTGAGCCATTCGCTAAAGAGAATCTTTGAATCAGGATTTATCTCCAGTATTTGTTGTATTTTTGTCGCCATGTTCGTAAATAAAGCGATTATCACAATAAATTTGCTGCAAAAATACTGCTTTATTTCAAAATCCCCAAGAATCAGCTTGCATTTTTAAGTTTATTTATAAATATCTCAAGTTTCTTTCAGTTTATCGCCTTGGGATTGTTGCAGTGATTCTAACAAAAACCAGAAAAACCCCTTGAATGAGAATGGTGATTAACACCACCTGATGCTTTGAGTACAAGAATTTCCTTGTGAGCAAGCTCCCAGATAAATTCCTGCACTCACATCATCACCTCCTTGCAGGAGGCTATCATCCTCATTCAAGGCAATAAACAGAAAAAAAACAATCTTTTACATCTTCTGTACGTTGATGTGGACATAAAGTTCTATGAAAAGGTTTATTATGGTTTATCGCCTTGGGATTGTTGCAGAACCCGATAGGGTAATGATGTTGGTGGTTGAGAACATTTGGGAACTTGTTCACAAGGGGGCTCAAACAC
>JAZLEX010000017.1:0-2714 GCA_045615485.1 Prevotella sp. | reverse complement strand
CCAAAAATGATTTTGACAATCGTGACAATGACAATCGTGACAATGGGATCATCAATGTGAATTAATCCACTGCACACGTTACTCCTTATTTCTTATACACATTATCCACAAATCAGCTACATAATTCCCATACTTCTCCCATCATGAGTGGGAAGTAAGTGGGAGATAAGTGGGAGATGTGTGGGAGAACAGACGGGGTTAGAGGTTAGGGGTTCGGTTAAGACTGTATAGACAAAAACCTATATCCACCACTTGGTATTGTTGCAGATGTCTCTTACGAGTCATTAATGTTGTAGGTGGTTGGAAAATCCTTGTGAACAGTTCACAGATATTTCCAACCACCTACATCATTAACCTATCGAGTTCTGCAACAATCACAAGGCAATGAACAGAAATAAACCTTTTCCTCAAAACATAAATATTGTATCAGTATCAACATACAGATGGTTGAACTGTTTTTTGTGGTTTTTCTGGTTTTTGTTAGATAATCACCTACGACCAGACATTTTACCCCAGTATTTTTGTAAGCTATTCACAACATACGAGATTATGACCAACGTCACCGAAGTATTGTTTGTGATATTATCTCGATACGATTTTGTAAGCTATTTCCATTACATGTCAAAGAGCTAATGTTTATCTGCATGCACAGCATAAGCCACTTTTTAAGGCTGAAATATTATTTCGTTGCCAATTTACTAAAATTATTTGTAATAAGAAAAGGCATACCGTCTTTTTTTTAGCTTTTTTAAGATGTCGTACTTTCTGTAGAAATCATTTGTAACTATTCAGGCCATTACTGCAAAACTACTTTTAATGCATGCGGATTACAGGCCTGAATAGTTACCGTCAGTTAATACCCCACAATTGTATAACCGCATTCCCTATTTCCCTAAAATCCTATTATAATCTGTTGGGCTATTCAGAATCTCTACTCCTTTTTTATATACATTATCATGTTTCAACGAATATTCTATCACTCCACGACGGTAATAGTAATGTGCAAGAATATCAGTTGCAAGCATCTGTTTTATCTCTTCCTTATTCTTATCCAAGTCGGAAGCTAAGTTGTGGTTCAGTTTATTCTCGAGAGCCTTGAATTCATTTTTGGACTCTTCGTAGTAACCCTCACCCTTGGCTGCTTCAATGAGTTTCTTCAACAATTCAGAGCTGATACGGTCGTACTTGAAGTTATTTTCAATCACCTTCTGCTTGAAATCATTAAAATCCTCATCCGTAACCTCAAACTCTGAAGGCTGTGCCACCGTAGGATGAGTGCGGCAATAATCGCTCACCCACAAAAAATAAGTGTCGGTGGAATCGACTATTTGTGACAGATAGAACGATAGGTTCGATAATGTATCTGACTTTAGTTCTACGTCTGGCTTAATACCACGACCATCGCGCACTTCGCGACCGTTTTTTGTTTTGTATGCACTCGTCAGCGAGTCTGGAATATCATCTTTTTCATAATCACCCTTATTGCTGCGATTGTAGTTTATCTGTTGGATGCATCTGCCACTTGGTATGTAGTATTTGGCAGCAGTAAGTTTCAGACTGCCTCCGTAGGGAAGTTCCACCGTGCGTTGCACAAGTCCCTTACCGAAAGTGCGCTGACCAATAATCACGGCCCTGTCAAGGTCTTGCAATGAACCAGATACAATTTCGCTGGCACTCGCTGAGTTCTTATTCACAAGCACCACTATCGGGCAAACGGTGTCGATAGGCTCCACGGTTGTGGCATAAATAGCATTTGCACGCTCCAGTTTACCTTTGGTAGAAACGACATTCACACCCTTAGGCACAAACATGTTCACAATATCAACCGCTTCATTGAGTAGTCCTCCACCATTGTTGCGAATATCGAGAATATACTTCTTTGCCCCACGATTCTTGAGTTCCATAAACACACGACGGACTTCCTTTGAGCAGTTCTCTTCAATGAATGATGACAGGTTGATGTATCCAATATCGCCATGCAGCCCATAATATGGAATAGTTGGATTAGCCTGTATCGGTGCACGTGTGATTTTCAGTTTCAGCTCTTTCTTGTCACGCTTTATCTTCAGCAGAAAAGTTGTTCCAGCCTCACCCCTAAGATGCGAACTAACATAATCCACTGCCTTGCCCTCCATGTTTTCCTTGTCTATTGATACAATAATATCGCCCTTTTTCAATCCGGCATTTGCTGCAGGTGAATTTTCAAACGGCTCATCCACAACCACCGTTTTCAATGGCAGGCTATAATGGATTGTGGCTCCGATACCAGCATATTTTCCGAGCAAACCCTTTTTGTATTCATTCTCGTTTGGAAAATATTCTGTATAAGGATCCATCTGTGAGAGCATACCCTTTATGGCATTTCCTACAACTTGCTCAGAATTGAGCGTATCAACAAACATCATGTCAAGACTTTTGTAGATACTGTTGAAAATATCCAGATTCTTGATAATCTCGTAGTTGTGCGATTCAGCAGTTGCACGGTCTTGTGCATTTATACCAGTTCCTGCTACGCTCATAAGCGCCAATAACAGCAACAGAATAGTTTTTTTCATATCATTTGATTTCATTTATTCAACTTTCGCATGTGCTCAAGTTTTAGGTTTTGAGGTTATTAGGTTGTTAGGTTTTTGAGGTTTAGTTACCTTTGACTTAATGAGGGTAATCTAAACCTTATAACCTTATGACCTTAAAACCTTATAACCTATCAAGTT
>JAZLEX010000016.1:0-10629 GCA_045615485.1 Prevotella sp. | reverse complement strand
TAAGGTGTGTTCTATAAATTATAAAATGATATGAACTCTTATGGTAGCCTTCGTTTTGGATGCTTTCAGTTTCTTTTTGGCATCTTCCTCTGCTTAAATCAATTGCATAGTAAACTATGCGCTTGCTTTAACCAAAGAAATCTGCTCAAAAATAATTCTGAAATCATCTCAATATAATTTATAGAACCCACCATAAAAGATTTTTATGACACAACACGAATTTGAAATCAAACGTAAGATAATGTGCGACAAAATTACAGGTTGTGCATTTGCGGCATATAATTATTGGCATGAGGGAGTTGATGAATTAGTGTATGAAGCTGGTATGTGCTGTGAGTTGGAAGATGCTGGATACTTTGTCCATCGTCAGGAGGAGTTTCCCATTTACTATAAGGGAAGGCCTTCGAAGGTGAACAGGCGTTTTGACCTTGTGGTAGCTGATAGGGAACTTGGTAATATTATTCTTGAATTGAAAGCGATAGATACTATTGGCGAACAGCAGAGAAAGCAATTGTGGTCTTATCTAAGATTAGCGAATTGCCCATTTGGAATACTAATTAATTTCAGTGCGAGTGGAGTATATTCAGAGCGTTGGGGGTATGATTCTGATACGCAAAAGTGTTATCGATTTCGGTAAAAATCTAAACTAAAATCCTGATAAAATACGCTCGAATACCTCGCTTTATGGGAGGATTTGATTATAGATCGTCGCTACGCTCCTCGAAATCCAAACTAAAATCTTAAATAAAATCCGAAAACAAAAATAATGATATTTATTAATCCGTAAACAATGAAAACATCTTTTATCATCATTTTGTTGCTGGCAACGTTTATGCCATCAGCAGTCATTGTGGGTTCCGACATTCAGACACACCGCCAATACTTGAGTGGAACTGGCTGTGACGATATGGTGCAATGGGATTTTATGTGTACCGATGGACTGAATTCCGGCAAGTGGACAAAAATAGGTGTACCGTCATGCTGGGAGTGCCAGGGGTTTGGTACTTTCCAGTATGGAATGAAATTCTATGGCAAACCTAATCCTGAAGGCATTGCCAATGAAGAAGGTAAGTATAAATACACTTTCAATCTGCCTGCAGAATGGGAAGGACGCCAGATATGGCTGGTCTTTGAAGCATCGATGACCGACACTTATGTGGAAATAAATGGCAGGAAGGCTGGAAGCAAACACCAGGGTGGATTCTACCGTTTTCAGTATGATGTCAGCGACAGAGTGTTTTTCGGCAAGAAGAGCAATCGCATAGAAGTCACAGTGAGTAAAGAAAGCGAAAACACTCAGGTCAACATGGCAGAACGCCGTGCCGACTACTGGAATTTTGGTGGCATCATCCGACCAGTATTCATTGTTTCCAAACCTGCGGAAAACATTGACAGAGTGGCAATCAATGCTACTATGGACGGCAGATTCATGGCCGACTGCTTCTTCAACCGCGCAATAAAAGATGCAAAGGTAAAAACTGAAATAATCGATGACAAAGGCAAAGTGGTGGGTAGCAATACCACGGATGCCAGAAGTACTGACATTGCAAAAATTGATTTTCAGGTCAGCAATCCAAGATTATGGACGGCAGAAACACCTAATATGTATAGTGCTGTCATGACTCTAATAGGAGCCAACGGACAGGCTATCCATCAGGAAAAACAGAAATTCGGTTTCCGCACTATTGAATACCGTGCTTCTGACGGTGTTTACATCAATGGCAAGAAGGTTATTTTCAAAGGGGTGAACCGTCATAGTTTCCGTCCTGAGTCAGGTCGCACTCTAAGCAAGGCAAAGAATATTGAGGATGTGGAACTTATAAAAAGCATGAACATGAATGCTGTGCGACTGAGTCATTATCCTGCCGACCCTGAATTTCTTGATGCATGCGACTCATTAGGAGTTTACGTGGAATGTGAACTCAGTGGATGGCATTGGGCACATGAGACTATTGTAGGTCAGAAACTCGTCAAATCGATGGTGACTCGTGATGTGAACCATCCTTCAATAATCTTTTGGAGCAATGGCAATGAAGGAGGTTTCAACTATGAACTGGAACCTGAATATGCAAGGTGGGACATTCAGAAGCGTGTTGTCATCTATCCTTGGGCTAACAGAAACGGTTTCGAGACAAAGCATTACCGCTCATGGGGTGAGACTCAGGAATACATGCGCCAGCCTGAAATATTCATGCCTACAGAATTTCTGCACGGACTTTACGATGGAGGACATGGTGCCGGACTGAAGGATTATTGGGACATGATGATGGCCAATCCACGTTGTGGAGGCGGTTTTCTCTGGGATTTGGCGGATGAAGGCGTGAAGCGCGTGGATATGGGTGGAATAATCGACAATGTGGGCAATTACGGAGCAGATGGCATCGTAGGACCTCATCATGAGAAGGAAGGTTCTTATTTCACAATCAAGGAAGTGTGGAGTCCTGTGCAGATGAACCTCATTTCGGAAACGGAGAATGATGTCCTTCAGATAAGCAATTGCTACAATTTTCTCAATCTGAACACAGTATCACTTGCTTACAAATATTTGGCAATGCCAGGCATGGGAAAATCTGACTGCAAAGTGCTGAAATCAGGCACATTGAAATCGCCTGATGCTGAGCCTGGCACTAAACCTGTGACCGTTTCTATTCCTACCGTAAAAAGTGCCGATGCACTATCTGTTACTGCAACCGACATTTATGGTAAGGAAATTTTCACATGGACATGGAAACTCCGAAACGACAAATCGGCAGAAATTGGCAAAGATGCAGAATGCAAGGTGTCAGAAACGTCGGACTGGCTTACGGTGACGAGTTGCAGTCGCACTTATACTTTCTCAAAGAAAGACGGCCGACTGGCAAGTGTGAAAATCGGCAACAGAACCATCCCATTTGCAAATGGTCCTCGGTTTATTGCTGCAAAACGTGCCGACCGCAGCATGGATCAATTCTATAATCACGATGACAAACTTGCCGAAAAGAAAAAGACTCAATATGTGGAATATCCTGATAATGCAGTCTTTGACGGTTTTGCAATAAATGGCAATCAGATTACAGCCAACTATCGGTTAGGATGCTTTGACAAAGCAATATGGACTTTCAATGAAGATGGAACGGTGGCATTGGATTATGAATACAATTTCGGTGGAGTTGTTGATTTGATGGGTGTTATGTTCGACTATCCTGAGACAAGTGTGAAGAGTAAAAGTTGGGTTGGAAACGGTCCTTATCGCGTATGGCAGAACCGTATGCAGGGACCACAGTATGGCTATTGGCAGACCGACTACAACGATCCTGTTCCCGGCGAATCATTTGAATACCCTGAGTTCAAAGGCTATTTTGCAAATGTTGATTGGATGAAATTGGATGTCAAGGAAGGTTCGATTTCCATTTCTCCAACAAAGGGAGAGGCTTCAAATAGCCCTTTCCTTCGGAGAGGGATGGGAGAGACTTCTGTCTATTTGGGAATCTATTCCCCACGCGATGGCAGAGACCATGTCTTATATTCGCTACCAGAAACGGGCATAAGCATACTGAACGTCATACCTGCGGTAAGAAACAAAGTCAACTGTACCGACCTTAACGGTCCGTCAGCACAACCATACTGGGCAAAAAACGAAACATTCAAAAACAGCATCATCGTGAAATTTGAATAAAAAAATCCCTAACCGCATAACCGTAAAACCGTAAAACCGCAAAACCGCATGTCAATAATCACCATCAAAAGGGCATTGTGCCTTCTTTTTCTTTTGTTGCAGATGGAATCAATGTCTGCAAAAACATCCACTCGGCAACCTTGGACCTTCTGGTACTGGATGTATGGAGCTGTAAGCGATGAAGGAATACGTGCCGACCTTAAAGCCATGGCTGATGTCGGGATTGGTGGTTTTTATCTGATGCCAATCAAAGACTCCAAACTTGCTCCACAATATAATGGCGATTCCGACCAACTGACTCCAAACTGGTGGAAACGTATTGATACCGTGTATAAAGTTGCCGACAGCCTGCATCTTAATATGGGTATTCATTTCTGCGATGGTTTTGCACTTGGCGGTGGCCCATGGATAACGGAAGAAGAATCTATGCAGAAAGTGGTTTTCCGTGACACTCTTTATTCTGGCAAACCAACAGAGATACAAAAATTTCTATCTTTGCCAAACACAATAGGTGTCTATGCTTATCCTGCAAAATATGTGGATGACCAGCAGCCAGAGGCACTTCGACTGGGCTCAGCACAGGCATCGGTGGAATTTCCTTTCTCATCAAAAACGCCTTGTGAGATAGTGATGAGCTACAAGCGGTCGTTTGTGCTTCGGAGTGTAAAGGTAATCACTGGCGGCAACAATATCCAGGCTCACCGATGGAATGTCTATGCCTCTGACGATGGCAAGGAATATCATTTTGTCAGGAATATCGAACCAGCACGCAGAGGTTGGCAGGACACTGATGAATATGCAACATACTCTATCCCCCCAACCAAAGGCAGGTATTTCAAGTTCTGCTGGTCGCCAGAAGGTAGTGACCCTGGTTCGGAAGATTTGGATGCGGCTAAATGGAAACCAAATCTCAAACTTGGCAGACTAATCCTGTCGTCCGAGCCTGTTGTTGACAACTATGAGGCAAAAAGTGGGGCTGTATGGCGCGTAGCACAGGGAAATGCGTTTGGGACTTATTATTCGCCGTCTGAGATATTTCAAATCAACTCCAACACAATAAAAAAACTGAAAAAAGACAAATGGCACATCCTTTGGATTGGCCATGCGAGTACCCGACACGAAAATGCTACTGGTGGCGGTGGTAAGGGACTGGAATGCGACAAATTCTCACGAAATGCTATCCGCAAGCAGTTTGACAATTGGTTTTCTGCCATCTACGACCATGCTCCTAAAGATGTGGCAAAACGGGTGCTGACTCGTCTGCATGTTGACAGTTGGGAATGTGGCTCACAAAACTGGAGCGATATCTTCCCCGAAGAATTCCAAAAGCGCAGAGGCTACAGCATAATGCCTTGGCTACCATTGTTTGCTGGTATTCCAATAGAGTCAGCTGAAAAAACGGAAACTGTCTTGCGTGATGTGCGGCTTACTATTGCTGAACTAATCAACGACATCTTTTTCGATGAAGTAAGCAAACTGGCAAAACAATATAATGTGGAATTATCTTGTGAATGTGTTGCACCAACTATGGTCAGCGATGGAATGCTTCACTATCAGCACGCCGATTACCCTATGGGAGAGTTTTGGTTCAATTCACCTACACACGACAAGCCAAATGACATGCTCGATGCAGTAAGCGGTGCTCATATCTATGGCAAAAACATCATACAGGCTGAAAGTTTTACCAATGTACGTGCAACATGGGATGAAACCCCTGCAACATTAAAACCTTTGCTTGACAGAAATTTCTGCCTTGGCATAAATTCCCTTGTGTATCATGTGAACACTCATAATCCTTGGCTTGACCGTCAGCCAGGCATGACTCTTGATGGAATAGGTACATTCTTTCAGCGCGACAACACATGGTGGAGTGAGATGAAGGCTTTCAATAGCTACGTTTCCCGTTGTCAGGAAATATTACAAACAGGCAGACCTGTGGTTGACATTGCCGTATATACAGGTGATGAAATCCCACGCAGAGCATTATTGCCAGAACGCATCGTCAGTTCGCTCCCAGGATTATTTGGCAACAAGCTAATCGAACAGGAAAAGGCACGTCTTGCCAATCGGAACATTCCGTTGGAAGTATCTCCTGTTGGAGTGACTCATACAGCAAACATGACCAAGGCAGATATGTTCACCAACCCGCTGCATGGTTATAAATACGACTCCTTCAACCACGACGTTTTGCATGACGCAAGGGTTGAGAATGGGGAGTTGGTTACACGAGGTGGTATGCACTATAAAGTATTGGTAGTGCCGCAGCCACATAAACTCAACCCTGACAACATACTTCTCATCAAAGAAGATTTGGAACGCCTCCGTAGGCAGGGGTTAAAAATCATAGAAACACCTTGGACGGAAAGCGATTTGAGTTTATTGGGAATCGTCCGCGACATAGTGATTCCTGAGGGGTTGGACTACTGCCACAGGCAGATAGACAACGAGGATTATTATTTCATCAGCAACCTGACCGACACGGCAATCACTTTCAGTCCACAGTTCCGCAGCCACCGCCAGTATTATTACACTTACAATCCGATAGACAGCATAGTAAGCGAATATTCCGACAATGTTACACTACATAGTCATCATTCGATATTTTTCATCCTGACAAGTGAAAGTCGAAACGAAAACGAAAACCCTCAACCCTCAACCCTCAACCCTCAACCCTCAACCCTCAACCTTCACCCATCCTCTTGGACTATCAGTTTTGAGAAAACTGGCAAAGTCATCACTACCGATTCACTTTTCGACTGGACAGAAAAACCTGACAGGCAAATAAAATATTATTCTGGTCATGCTACATACAATACGAAATTCAACATTGATAGTTCCAATGCAATATTATCGCTCGGTAAGGTATTTGACATTGCGACCGTATATGTAAACGACATTTGTTGTGGTACTGCATGGCTTCCACCTTACGATATAGACATTTCAAAAGCTATCAGAAAAGGCGAAAATCACTTGCGCATCGAGGTGGTCAACACATGGGCAAATGCCTTACTTGGTAATGATAGCGGAAATCCTCCTTTCGATGGCATTTGGACAAACGGCAAATACCGACGAGCAGAAAAAGAACTATTGCCATCTGGCCTTGTAGGACCAGTGACCATAAAGACATTCTAAAAAAAAATAAAAACTTTATAATCGGCATAAATTAATGACAAAACAACAAACAATCCAAATTAAAGGAATTGCAATTATGATGATGCTGTGGCTACACCTCTTCGGCTATTATGATACTGTGGAGCAATGCAGCAACTACTTGACTTTCTGGAATGGCGACCATCTGGCTTATGTGCTGAAAAAGCTGTGTAGCATGTGTGTACCAATCTACGTTTTTCTTGGTGGATATGGACTTACAAAAACATACATATCCACAATCAGCAGTCAATACGCAAGCATAAACAACGTCAGAAGAGTGCTGGCGCTCTATGCGAATTTTTGGATAGTATTCCTTTTGTCCTATCCAATCGGTTGCATATTGAATCCATCGCTGTTTTTGAATAATCCGTTTGAGATATTTGCCAATGCTATTGCATTCGATAGCACATTCAATGGAGCATGGTGGTTCTTATTTCCCTATGTTCTAATTACATTGGCATCAGCCAGACTGATAAAATTCCTGAAAGACGCAAATCGCAATAAGATTATTTGCTACTTTGTTGCAACAATAGCATTATTTGTGATAGCTTACGTCAGACTTGAAGACATTGATTCACATGATTTCATTTCATTGATTGAGGTAAATATCTGGCGCACATCAGGAATGCTACTTATGTTCGGTATAGGCATTATGTTTGCTTTGCATAATGTTGTTGAACGATTCCCACTACCGAAAAACAACATCATTCTTTGGATAATTCTTATTGCCCTTATACTCCTCAAACTATCGCTTGGTGCAGCCTCTCTACTACATCCACCATTCGTATTGGTTATGACACTGATATGGTGTAGGTTACAGCATGGCAAGTACATCACCACCTTCCTGACGTTCATGGGCAAGCATTCCACAAACCTATGGCTGACGCACTATTTCTTCTTTGCCTATATTGCTCATGGGGAAATATACGGTTTGAAATATCCAATTGTAATCTTTCTCGTACTGGTTATCGTCTCAATCCTCACATCCATGGTGATAGATGTGATAAACAAGCCTATCCGCAGGTTCTGCAGATTCACTCAATCTTAAGTATTTGCGAATTACAATCTTAAGTAGTCAATGATGACCACAAAACTGTAAATCGCGGATTGTGAATACAAATGCGGTATATATAT
This sequence comes from Prevotella sp., assembly GCA_045615485.1. GTDB lineage: Bacteria > Bacteroidota > Bacteroidia > Bacteroidales > Bacteroidaceae > Prevotella. The sequence continues at coordinate 2,690 of JAZLEX010000016.1, read as the reverse complement.
GTTATATATATAATAGGTGTAGTGAAATTTTGCAAACGTTAAATAAAATTAATATAGTGTAGTTTTACTTGCTAATTATTATTGTGATTCCATTTTCTTTTCATACTTTTGCACCCCGAAATTTTGGTTGTATAGTTTATATTGTATGTTGTATAGTTATGATTACGTTGATACTAATACATATCATAAAGATGAAATATAAAATGTAAAACATACATATCAGAGTCAGAGTCTGTGTCAGAGTTAGAATAAATAGTATATTGTAAATAATAAGAATGCAAAGCAATTTAGTAATAGTAGAAAGTCCTGCAAAGGCAAAGACAATAGAGAAATTTCTCGGTAAGGATTTCAAGGTAATGTCAAGTTATGGACATATAAGAGACTTGAAGTCAAAAGAAATAAGTATAAATGAGGATTCCATGAATCCTGAATACGAAATTCCTAAGGAAAAGGCGAAATTAGTACAAGATTTGAAAGTTGCCGCCAAGGCTGCAGATACTATCTGGTTGGCATCCGATGAAGACCGTGAAGGAGAAGCCATTTCATGGCATCTTTGTGAGGTTTTGGGTTTGGATAAAGAAACTACAAATCGAATAGTATTTCATGAAATCACAAAGAATGCCATACTTGAAGCCATACAAAACCCACGTCATCTGAATATGGATTTGGTCTATGCTCAACAAGCCCGAAGGGTACTCGACAGAATTGTTGGTTTTAAGTTATCACCTATTCTTTGGAAGAAAATAAAACCATCACTTTCGGCTGGACGTGTTCAGAGTGTTGCTGTGCGCCTGCTGGTAGAAAAGGAACGGGAAATACAGAATTTCAAACCTGTAGCATATTATCGTGTTACTGGCTTATTTGATTTAAATGGTGCTGAAATCAAAGCCGAACTGGCTAATCGTCTGACAGCGGAACAGGCTATGGCTTTTTTGGAAAAATGCAAAGATGCTACATTTACAATAGGTAACATACAGAAAAAACCTGTAAAGCATTTTCCTGCACCACCATTCACAACAAGTACATTACAACAGGAGGCATCACGAAAGTTGGGCATGACAGTCAAACAGACAATGATGGTAGCACAGCATCTGTATGAAAGTGGAAAGATTACCTATATGCGTACCGATTCCGTGAACCTGTCAACATTATGTTTGAGTGCCAGCAAACAAGTCATAACAGAACTCTATGGTTCGGACTATTCTCATCCACGTCAGTTCCAGACCTCTTCAAAAGGTGCGCAAGAGGCACATGAGGCAATCCGTCCTACTTATATGACCGATGCAGAAATAGCAGGTTCCAGTCAAGAGAAGAAACTCTATGAACTGATTTGGAAACGTACTATTGCCTCACAGATGACAGAAGCAGAACTTGAAAAAACAACCGTCAGCATAAAGGTAAGCAACTGCGATGAAGAATTTATTGCAAACGGCGAAATTATAAAATTTGAAGGTTTCTTGAAAGTCTATCGTGAATCATCCGACGAAGAGGAAGGTGAGGATAACCAGTCAATATTCCCTGCAATGTCGGTAGGTGACAACATACTGCGTACTGAAATTGTAGCAAAGGAACGATACACCCAACCTCCATCAAGATATACAGAAGCAAGTCTGGTTCATAAACTTGAAGAGTTGGGCATTGGTCGTCCTTCAACTTACGCACCAACAATCACGACCATTCAGCAGCGTGAATATGTAGTGCGATGTGACAAGAAAGGCGAAGAAAAGCAAATTTCAGTACTCAAACTGAAGGGAAACAATATCAAGCAGTCAACAAAGAAAGAAATCATTGGTTCGGACAAGAAGAAACTTACTCCTACCGACATCGGAACAATCGTAAATGATTTTCTGATGCAATGTTTTCCAGATATCATGGACTATAATTTCACCGCAACAGTTGAGGCAGAATTTGACAAGATTGCAGAAGGCGATGCAAAATGGCAGAAGATGATTAAAGATTTCTATTCTGGTTTTGAGCCAGAACTGAAAAAGACGCTTAATATAAAATCGGAACATAAAGTTGGTGAACGCCAAGTTGGCATAGACCCTAAATCAGGGAAGCCCGTCTTTGTGAAAATAGGACGTTTCGGTCCGCTTGCGCAGATTGGCAGTGCTGAGGATAAGGAAAAACCCCGTTTTGCTCAATTGCCAAAGGAATATGGAATAGAGACAGTAACGCTTGATGAGGTACTTGAACTATTTAAACTGCCAAGAGAATTAGGCGAATTTGAAGGTAGTCAGATTATTGTCGGAACAGGACGTTTTGGTGCTTACATTCTGCACAATAAAAAATATGTGACTCTTCCTAAACATGAAGATCCTTTGACAATTGCTTACGACACAGCGGTAGTGATGATTAAAGAAAATCGTTCTGCCGAAGCACAAAAGCAAATCAAAGTCTTTGACGAAGAACCTAACCTCAAAGTCATGAATGGTCGCTATGGTTCGTATTTAGCATACAACGGTAAGAACTATAAACTTACAAAAGCATTACAGAGCAAAGCTGCTGAACTCACATTGGAAGAATGCATGAAAGTTATAAATGGCAGGTGACACTGACTCTGAACAACGATAACGATAACGAAAACGATAACTCAAAATCTCCCGAGTCCTCCTTAACTCCTTAACTTCTTAACTCCTTAACTCCTTAACTTCCTTATTTTGACTCGTATCATCATAATAGGTTATATG
>JAZLEX010000015.1:0-8301 GCA_045615485.1 Prevotella sp. | reverse complement strand
GTAGAACTGCCAGCCGGTCTCAACATCACAGCTTCCGATTTGCAAGAAATGTTGAGCAACTCAGTCATAGCCGACAATCACGAAGTTGCTGTAAGCATGTTAGATAATGGCATGATTCGTGTACTGACGGTTTCTCCATTCAATGAGGAAATACGCAATGCCATCAATTCGCTCAAGTCCTTGAATCTTGTTTCAAGCACTCTGCAAGGCGAATACGACGTGATGCTTCACAATATGGTTCTTGCATACAACGACTATACTAAGGAAGTAATCGATGGAATGAATGTGAAATTTATGTTTGCAAATCCAACAGGAATTAACGGCATAAGTTCATCTGAAAACATAAATGGAAACATTTACAATCTCAATGGCCAGAAAATGAGTTCTATTCATAAGGGTGTGAATATCGTTAATGGTAAGAAATTTATCGTTAAGTAATTCAAGAAAATTCTGCTGATAATCATTGCATTTCTAAGCCCATTTGCGGCATACGCCCAAAGCGGATTTGAATATGCTTTGAATTCTCCAAAAGGCACGGCAAGCATAGACAGCAAGTCTATGCTGCCGGTTCTTATGGACAACGAGGAATCAATTTGCAATCTGCAATTACCAATATTGCCACCTACATTTTAAAAGGTAAGGCTGAAGGATTCTACATGAAATCAGCCGACATCAATAGGGATGGTTTTATTAATGGTGTGTTCTATAAATTCTAAAATGATATGAACTCTTATGGTAGCCTTCGTCTTGGATGCTTTCAGTTTCTTTTTGGTATCTTTCTCTGCTTAAATCAATTACATAGTAAACTATGCGCTTGCTTTAACCAAAGAAATCTGCTCAAAAATAATTCTGAAATCATCGCAATATAATTTATAGAACCCACCTAATGTAAACGACATCACAGGTATTGCAAAATATATTTTGACAGGCAAATATTAACATGCGAAAAATAATCATCACAGTAGCACCTGTGTGCCATGTTGGACACGAGATTCCAGAGGGTTGCAAAAACCCTCTGACTCCCGAAGAGATAACTGAAGATGTACTGAACTGCTACAAAGCTGGAGCTTGTGAAGTACATCTTCATACTCGTGATTTGAAAGGAGAACAGACGTTCGACCTTGACGTATTCAAAGACACCATTCACCGCATTCACGAAAAGTCGGATATGATTATCCAAGGTTCTACTGGTGGGCTTTCAACTCTCACTCTTGCCGAGCGTTGCGTCTGCCTTGATGTGCCCGAAGTGGAAGTGGCTTCATTAAACATGGGCTCCGTGAACTTTGGTGAGACCGTGTATATAAACACTCTCCCCGACATCCGCTATTGGGCAAAGCGTATGGAAGAAACGAACGTTGTTCCAGAAATGGAGTTGTTCGACCTGAGTATGGTTGAAACTTGCACCAAGCTAGCTGATGAAGGAGTCCTGAAACGACCGATGCACTATAATTTCTGCGTAGGCAAAGGAACATCAAGCAATCTGTCGGCAACAGCGAGAAACCTGTGCTACCTGAGCGAACTACGTGAACCTGGTACATCTTGGGGAATAACCCATGATTCAATGGAAGACTTTTCCATGTTGGCATGTGCCATTGGCATGGGTGCAAGTGCTGTGAGAATTGGCTTTGAAGACAGTTTCTACTATGCACCAGGAAAAATTGCAAGGAACAATGCCGAACTTGTGGAACGGCTGGTGGTTCTGATTCGTGCCATGGGCTGTGAACCTGCAACCCCAGACGAGGCAAGACAAATGCAAGGAATCAAGAGCTTAAAGCTTAGAGCTTAGAGCTTAGAGCTTAGAGCAACCCGAAAAATCGAAAAAACCGAAAAATCGAAAAACCTCAAAACCTCAAAACCTCAAAACCTCAAAACCTCAAAACCTCAAAACCTCAAAAAATCATGTTGCGTAGAATTTTTTTATTGGTGGCATTACTGATTATTGCCAATGCTTTTGCACAAGAATGGCCAACATCAAATCCAGAAGCAAAACCTGGTACACGCTGGTGGTGGTTAGGTAGTGCTGTCAATAAAGCCGACTTGGAATGGAACATCCAAGAGTATTCAAAAAAAGGAATAGGAGCAGTTGAGATTACTCCTCTCTATGGTGTGAAAGGCAATGATGCCAACAATATTGATTTTCTTTCCCCGAAATGGATGCAAGCTCTGAAAGACTGTGAAGAATTAGGCAAGAAATATGGTGTACAGATTGACATGAACTCTGGCACAGGTTGGCCTTTTGGTGGTCCATACGTGCCTATTGAGGAGGCTGCATGCAAATTAGTCTATGCCGACACGCTCGTTGCCGACAAAAATATTGAAGGGCTCAACCTTACGATTAAGAATCCTAAAGACAGGCAGTATTCCGTACTCGACACAATACTCGTATTCCCTGAAAACGGGAAATACCGCGTGATTGCTATCTACAACGGTCGCACGCGCCAAAAAGTAAAACGCGCTGCCCCTGGTGGAGAAGGTTGGGTAATCGACCATTTCAGCCATGATGCCGTGAAGCACTATCTGGAACGTTTCGACAAAGCCTTTGAGACATCAGGAGTGGCATTCCCAAATACCTTCTTTAATGACTCATACGAGGTGTATGGTGCTGACTGGACTCCAACCATGTTTGAAGACTTTTACAGGCTCAGAGGGTATAGATTAGAAGAGCATATACCAGAACTTTTAGGATTTAAGGAAGACACAGGAAATAAGGTAGTTTCCGACTACAGGGAGACACTCTCCGACCTGCTGTTGGAAAACTTCACCAAGCAATGGACAGCGTGGGCACATTCACACGGAGCAAAAACCAGAAATCAGGCACATGGTTCACCAGCCAACCTGATAGACATCTATTCCGCAGTTGACATTCCTGAAATAGAGGGATTCGGCAAATCAGAGTTTGGTATAAAAGGTTTATGGAAAGAACAAAAAAGGGAATTTACCAAAATAAATGATTCAGATCTCAGTATGCTGAAATATGCAGCTTCGGCAGCCCACATCACTGGCAAACCATTTACAAGCAGCGAAACTTTCACCTGGCTGACTGAGCATTTCCGTACACCATTATCGTTCTGCAAGCCAGATTTCGACTTGATGATGGTTTCAGGCGTGAACCATATCTATTTCCACGGCAGTTGCTATTCGCCAAAAGATGATGCATGGCCAGGATGGAGATTCTATGCGTCAATCGACATGACACCAAACAACTCCGTATGGCGTGATGCAGAATTTTTCTGCAACTACATCACCCGTACACAGAGTTTCATGCAATGGGGAAAGCCCGACAACGATTTTCTCATCCTTCTGCCTGTCAGAGACATGTGGGCAAAGAGTAGTGGAAGAAACATGCTGATGCAGTTTGCTATTCACGACATGAAGAAGAAAGCACCTGAATTTATCAGCGATGTGCTGAAAATAGATGAATTAGGCTATGATTGCGATTATATCAGTGAGAAATACCTGCTCACAACAAGTTACAAGAATGGACATTTGGTAACTGCTGCTGGTACAAAATACAAAGGACTGATAATTCCGGGTAGCGGAAAAATGCCTGAAAACGTAAAAGCACACATAGAATCGCTTAAAGCACAAGGAGCAAACATCATCTACGGAATAGATGCCGACAAGTTGGCAAAGACAGCCACACCTGAAGAGATAAAAAGCCGACTGCATCTAAAAGCAATCCGCAGAAGCAACGACAAGGGATACCATTATTTCATAAGCAACCTTACACCAAATGATGTGGAAGATTTCGTTACTCTTTCTGTACCATATCAGGACGTGCTGTTGTTTAATCCTCTGAATGGTGAGATTAAGCAAGCACTAATCAAAAATGGGAAACTGCATTTGTCATTGCGTTCAGGAGAGTCTGTTATTGTTGAGACATTCAATAATCAGCTCACAGAAAAGCCGTCACAACAAGATTCCCAATACTCCTTGAATAAAATAGTCAGTTTAGATAAGAATTGGAACTTCTCTTTCCTTGAAAGCACTCCAGAGGTAGTTGGGAACCATAAAATGGACAAATTGACAACATGGGAAAACCTACCATTGGAAAATGCCAACATCACAATGGGGACAGGAGTTTATGAAACCACCTTCAAACTTCCGACAAAGCCAAACGGAGAATATACCCTTGATTTAGGAGATGTGCGTGAAAGTGCACGAGTTTATCTGAATGAGCAATTTGTTGGTTGTGCGTGGTGCGTACCTTATACATTGGATTGTGGCAAATTTCTGAAAAAAGGCAAGAACAAACTCAGAATAGAGGTTACAAACCTGCCAGCCAACCGCATAGCCGACTTAGACCGCAAAGGTGTAGAGTGGAGAAAGTTCAACGAAATCAACGTTGTAAAAATAGATTACAGTAAAGGTCTGTATTCACATTGGGAACCCGTTCCGTCAGGACTCAATTCCCCAGTAGTATTGTATCAAAAAAAATAAATTAAAATAATGATAACAGTAAGTAATTTAGCCATACAGTTTGGTAAAAGGATTCTTTACAAAGATGTGAATTTAAAATTCACCACAGGTAACATTTATGGTGTAATCGGTGCCAATGGTGCTGGAAAATCAACATTGCTGAAAGCCATCAGCGGTGAACTGGAACCCAACAAGGGTACAATTGAGCTGGGGCATGGCGAACGCCTTAGCGTATTGTCACAGGACCACTTCAAATATGACGAGTATTCTGTCATCGACACAGTTTTCATGGGTTATGAAGCACTCTGGAAAAACATGAAAGAGCGTGAAGCCATCTATGCCGACTTTAAAGACGAAGATGGTGAAAGAGCAGCAGAACTTGAGGACAAATTTGCTGAAATGGGTGGCTATAATGCAGAAAGCGATGCAGAGCAATTGCTCACAAACCTTGGTGTAAAACCTGCACAGCAGCATAAGTTGATGAAGGAATTGTCGAACAATGAAAAAGTACGTGTCATGTTGGCAAAAGCATTGTTTGGTCATCCTGACAATCTGCTGCTTGATGAGCCTACAAATGACCTTGACCTCGACACAGTAGATTGGCTGGAAGAATATCTGTCAAATCTGGAACAGACAGTGCTGGTTGTAAGTCACGACCGCCATTTCCTTGATGCTGTCAGCACGCATACGGTAGATATTGACTTTGGCAAAATAAATATGTTTGCTGGAAACTATAGTTTCTGGTATGAAAGTTCACAACTTGCACTACGCCAAGCACAGAATCAGAGAGCAAAAGCCGAAGAAAAACGAAAAGAGTTGGAAGAGTTCATCCGCCGCTTTTCTGCCAATGTGGCAAAGAGCAAGCAGACAACATCAAGAAAAAAGATGCTGGAGAAACTGAATGTTGAGGAAATCAGACCATCATCAAGAAAATATCCTGGTATCATTTTCTCAATGGAACGTGAACCAGGCAATCAGATTCTCGAAGTTGAAGGACTGAAAGCTGTTGATACTGACGGTACAATATTATTCCAGAATGTGAACTTCAATGTTGAGAAAGGTGAAAAAGTCGTCTTTCTGTCACATAACCCAAAGGCAATGACAGCTCTGTTTGAAATCATAAATGGCAATAGGGCAGCCGATGCTGGTACTTACAAATGGGGACAAACCATCACAACAGCATACCTTCCTCTTGACAATACATCCTTCTTTGAGTCGGCACTCAACCTCGTGGAATGGTTGGGACAGTTTGGCACTGGAAACGAAGTGGTTATGAAAGGCTTCCTCGGGAGAATGCTGTTCAGTGGCGAAGAAGTTCTGAAAAAAGTCAATGTGCTCTCAGGTGGAGAAAAGATGCGTTGCATGATAGCAAGAATGCAATTGAAGAATGCCAACTGCCTTATCCTTGACACACCTACCAACCACCTTGATTTGGAATCAATACAGGCATTCAATAATAATCTCAAATTATTCAAAGGAAACATTCTATTCTCATCACACGACCATGAGTTTATTCAGACAGTTGCCAACCGCATTATCGAACTTACTCCTAACGGCACAATAGACAAGCTGATGGAATATGACGACTACATCTACGATGATGCCATCAAGGCTCAGAAAGCCAAAATGTATGGTGACAACTGAATTTGGCACAACTTTTGCAAGAGGTATTAGAAAAAAACATGAGATTATGAGCAAAAAGGATAAGAGCAAATTCAAGAAAGAAGAAAATACAGCAAACGAGAGTGTTTGCAACGATGCTAACGTAAATAACGAAAACTCTTCACAACAAGAAGACAACATTGCGAATGAAACAGAGCTGCCTTCGGAAGAAGATGAACTGAAAAAACTCCAGGTAGAAATCGATGACTATAAAGACAAATATCTGCGTTCCATAGCAGAGTTTGACAACTATCGCAAACGCATGCTTAAAGAAAAAGCAGAACTCATCCTGAATGGTGGTGAAAAGACGATTGTTGCAATTCTGCCTATTCTTGATGATATGGAACGTGCAATAGCCAATAACCAGAAATCCGAAGACATTGAAGCCATAAAAGAAGGGTTCGACCTTATTCATCAGAAATTCATGAAGGTATTGGAAGGCATGGGCGTCAAGAAAATAGAAACAGCAGATGCAGAATTTGACACAGAATATCATAATGCCATTGCCATGCTTCCAATGGGTGAAGATAAAAAAGGAAAGGTCATCGACTGCGTAAAAGCCGGATATACTCTTAACGATAAAGTAATTCGCCATGCCGATGTGGCAGTGGGAGAATAAATTGTTCAAGGTATAAAGTGTAATGTGTTATGGCAAATAAAAGAGATTACTACGAAGTATTAGGGGTTGCAAAAAATGCAACCGCAGATGAGATAAAGCGAGCCTATCGAAAACTTGCTATAAAATACCATCCTGACAAGAATCCTGGAGACAAAACAGCTGAGGAAAAGTTCAAGGAAGCTGCTGAAGCCTATTCCGTATTGTCGGATGAGAAGAAGCGTCAGCAATACGATCAGTTTGGCTTTGAAGGGCTTAACGGATTTGGTGGAGGCAACGGCTTTGGTGCAGGAGGCTTTAGCATGGATGACATCTTCTCTATGTTCGGCGATGTGTTCGGTGGACGTGGCGGAAGTGGATTTGGCGGTTTTGGAGACTTTTTTGGCGGAGGCGGACAAAGACGCAAGCCTGTGCATAAAGGTAGTGATTTAAGACTTAAAGTCAAAATGACACTTCAGGAAGTTCTTACTGGAACCAAAAAAAAATTCAAAGTAAAGAAAGACATGACCTGCCAACATTGTCATGGCAGTGGTGCTGAAGGTTCTAATGCAACGGAACAGTGCTCTACATGTCATGGTTCAGGTTACGTCACACACACAACCAATAGTCTTTTCGGCATGATGCAGACACAAAGCGTTTGCCCAACTTGCCAGGGAGAAGGAACCATTATTAAAAATAAATGTAAGGAATGTGGCGGTACTGGTGTGGTAAAAGGCGAAGATGTTGTAGAAGTCAATATTCCTGCTGGCGTTGCTGAAGGAATGGTCTTCACCCTGCAAGGAAAGGGTAATGCCGGTCATCGCAATGGTATCAGTGGTGACATTCAAATACTGATACAGGAAGAACGCGACAAGGAACTTGTACGTGATGGAAATGATGTAATATATAATCTGGTACTCGATTTTCCAACAGCTGCATTAGGCGGTACTGCAGAAGTACCAGTCATAGACGGAGGTAAGGTAAGAATAAAAATAGCCCCAGGAACACAGTCGGGAAAAGCATTGCGACTGCGTGGGAAAGGACTGCCTTCTGTAAATCAATTTGGTTTCACCGATAAAGGAGACGAAATTGTCAATATCGCAGTTTATGTGCCTGAAACCCTGAATGATGAAGAGAAAAAACTTCTTGAGCAATTGAAAGACCATGAGAATTTCAAAGGCAACGATAAGGCACCAGAAAACTTCTTTGATAAATTCAAGAGTTACTTCAGATAACTTTGAGCCTTGAACTTTGAACCTTTGACTTATCAGGAATCAATAGAATTTCTTTACACCAGCGCCCCTATGTTTCAGAATGTGGGCGCTGATGCTTATAAAGAAGGATTGGCAAACACAATCCTGCTCGACAACCATTTCGGCAATCCACATAGAAAATACAAAACCATCCATATTGCAGGAACCAACGGCAAAGGTTCTTGTTCACACACCATTGCTGCCATTTTGCAGCAGCAAGGTTATAAAGTAGGATTATATACCTCGCCTCACCTTGTTGATTTCCGTGAACGCATACGAGTCAATGGCGAAATGATTCCTGAAAAAAACGTCTGCGACTTTATCAGCGAAATATGTGATACATTCGGACAAGATATAACCGCAAAAAAAATA
>JAZLEX010000014.1:0-4294 GCA_045615485.1 Prevotella sp. | reverse complement strand
CCCGAAGCAACAATTGTCGGACTAATGTCACCAGCCACCTCAATATTATCGAATGCCATCACCATACCGATAACAGTGCCGAGAAATCCAAACGATGGAGCCATAGCAATAAAAAGTTTTATCCAAGAACACCCTTTCTCATGATTGCTCTGCTGCACCGTACCATAGTTCGAAACAGAACGCTGTATATCATCCATTTGTTCATTGATATGCAGCAGTCCCTGATAACAGATGCTTGCCACAGGTCCACGCATATTGCGGCAAATATCCTTGGCTCCTTCCACATTGTTGTCCTTCAGGTTGTCTTCGATTTGCTTTAGCAGCTTCCTGTTGTTGATTTCCGATAAAGTAAGGAAAATAATCCTTTCTATACAGAAAGCCAAACCCAGCACCAATGCCAAGGCAACTAAAGACATGAATCCAGCGTTGCCTTCAATAAACTTGATTTTAAAACTCTCTATAAATAACAACATGTATGTCATAGGCATTCTAATTTCATACTGCAAAGGTAAAAAAAAAAGGTTATAGGTTAGAGATTAGAAGTGAGGGTTTTATGATTTTTTAATTCACGATGCGCAATTCATAATACACAATTAAGATTTTTTAATTCACATTTTGAGTTAATGGGAACTACTCAGCCTTTTTGGCGCTGGTACATTTTTCTGTGGGAAGTATATGTAGACAAAAACCAAGATAAACCCCTTGTGCTTGTTGCAAATATCTCTTATGAGCCATTAATGATGTAGTTGGTTGAAAACCCTTGTGAACAAGTTCACAGATGTTTCCAACCAACTACATCATTACCCTATCGGGCTCTGCAACAATCACAAGGCGATAAACCAAAATAAACCTTTCCCATAACATTGTTACCATATCAGTGTATATATGGTGTAGTTCTTTGTTTTTCAAACACGGAATATTTTACCTGTACCCTCGATAGTCAGTATCCAAAACGAGGATTATATATCGCTTACTGATATGGCACATAGCCAGATGCAAGAACATATTGTGTTCAGATGGATGAGTCTGAAGAGCACTATAGAGTATATCGGAGAGTGGGAGATGCTCTACAATCCCAATTTTAATTGTACCGAATTCGATACAATAAGAAATTCTGCTGGCAGCAACAATTTTGTTCTTTCTGTCAAAGCATGGATAGAACGTACAAATGCCATAGGAATCGTTGCGCGAGCCGGACGTTATGGTGGCACGTATGCTCACCGAGATATAGCATACCAGCAGATGAAAGTGCTTGAAGAATCTGAAAACCATAAATATCTGAAGTAAGAAATGGACTTGAGGTTCAAAACATCATTGGCAACTCCATGAACCAGTTGACACAAAGGCAGTCGGAAACGGCTGCTTTTTTTTGACTTTTTTTGAAAAAACAGCGGCGCTCCATAATAAAAAAAAATCACACTACCAAAAAATTTTATTACGATATTTCATTAAAACGTTACGATGTTTCAAAAAAAAGTATTATCTTTGCACCGAAAATTTTGTGAAGATGATGAAAATAAAATACTACAAAACCCTTATAGGTGGGGGTATGTCGTTAAGAATCAATCATATACCTGCTCTTTATTCCAAAGCAGGTTGTTTGTACATACGCATTCGCAAGGTTAACGCTGTGATAGCGGTGGCCTTGCTTTTTTGTTTGTGCGGTTGCACAAAGGACTATGAACCACAACTACCATCCGCCATCGGAGTGCGCAGTGCTCAGGACAGCACCCACACCGAAGGAATAATCATCACGATAGACACAACATGGAATGATACCATAAAAACAGAATTTTAAGGAAGGAGGGAGTATGGCAAACGAGACATTGAGCAATGCCAAGAGGGCAAAGAAGGATGAGTTCTATACGCAGTTGTCCGACATAGAGAATGAATTGCGACACTATAAGCAGCATTTCAAGGGAAAGACTGTGCTGTGTAATTGTGACGATCCGAAAGTGAGCAATTTCTTTGTGTATTTTGTCAGGAATTTCTATGAGTTGGGATTGAAGCGGCTAATTACTACCTGCTACAAGAACAATCAGCCCGACTTGTTTTCGCAGAACGATTGCGAACAGGCAGTATGGCTTGACTATCGTGGTGGTGATGACAACAACCCTGACGTTACGAAGGTTGCAGCCACAGCCCAGCCAATGAAGGGTGATGGTGATTTCAGAAGCAAGGAATGCATAGAGTTGCTGCAACAAGCCGACATAGTGGTGACCAATCCTCCTTTTTCGCTTTTCCGCGAGTATGTGGCACAACTTATCAAATACGAGAAGAAGTTTCTGATAATTGGAAGGATGTCTGCATTACATTATAACGATATATTCCCTCTGATTAAAGAAAATAAAATTTGGTGTGGCTTTGGTTTTAATATGTCATTGGTCTATAAAACACCTTCTTATACTAACAACCTTGAAGCAAATAGAAAATTTGTAAAATCAAGAGGTTATGACCCAGACGATAACTTTATAAAGGTCCCTGCGATATGTTGGTTTACAAATCTTGTACACTCGAAGCGTAACGAATGGTTAGATCTTTATAAAAAATATACTCCTGAAGAATATCCAAAATATTGCAACTGCGAAGCTATTGATGTTAGTGATATTAGTTCAATCCCATTAGATTATAGCGGAATTATGGGCGTTCCTGACACTTATTTAGGGCAATATAACCCACAACAATTTGAATTAATAGGAATGGTTACTAAAGATACTGCTGATATTCTTGGAGTAAAGAGGATAGGTGAAGACTGGATTAGACTATATAAATCACAAGGTGGTACAGGACACACAACGGCAAATATGAAGAACCTTGTTACGATAGTTAACGGAAAGGCAAAACAGCCATATTCTCGCATATTAATTCGCAAAAAACAAAAATAAGATATGAAAATCACATTGCAACAAATCACAATTCGTGAACTGACAGACGGCTACAACGATATGGATGAAGAAGGCGTTGTGGCTTATCATGGCTTGCTAAATGTGCGCCCAAAATATCAACGCAATTTCGTGTATGATGACAAGAAGCGAAATGCCGTAATAGACAGCATAATGAAAGACTATCCCATAAATGTAATGTATTGGGCAAAAAACGAAGACGGCACATTTGAAATGCTTGACGGACAACAACGCACCATATCTATTTGCGACTTTGTGGGCAAGCAATTCAGCATAAATCAGGCTTATTTTCAAACTCTGCCAGAGGTAACAAGAAATGCCCTGCTTGACTACAAACTGCAAGTGTATTTCTGTGAGGGTACGGACAAAGAAAAACTGGACTGGTTTCAAGTGATAAACATTGCTACCGAAACGCTTACCACCCAAGAACTGCGTAACGCTATATATACAGGCGAATGGCTGACGGATGCAAAGCGCAAATTCTCAAAGCGTAATTGTGTGGCTTCAAAACTGAATGACGGTCTTGTGGGCGGAGACCCTAACCGACAGGCATTGCTTGAAAAAGTATTGCTTTGGTCGGCACAAAGAGATAACATACAGGGACATGCCGATGAACAAATACGCCAGTATATGGCAGACCACCAACACGACAAAAACGCAAACAGAGAATGGCAGTATTTTCAGGATGTGATAAACTGGGCAAGAAAAGTATTTGAAAAGCAACGCTCAATTCTCAAAGGTCAGCCTTGGGGAGAACTTTATAATGAATACCACGAAAACTATTACGATAGCGAAGAAGTGGAAAAAGACGTGGCGCGACTGCTGAAAGATGATGATGTGACGAACAATAAGGGAATTGTGGAGTACATACTTGACAGAGATGAACGCCACCTAAACATACGAGCATTCACCCAGTCACAAAAGGAACAAATGTACGAAGCACAAGGCGGAATATGTCCGGGTTGTCACGAACATTTTGAAATAGAAGAAATGGAAGCCGACCACCGTAAGCCGTGGAGTCAAGGGGGAAAGACGGAAATAGAAAACGGAATGATGCTCTGCCGAGACTGCAACCGCAAAAAAAGTGACGGAACGCTTACGATAAAATAAAAATAAATATGAGAAGATTTGTTCTTGCGATGATGAGTTTATAAAACGATATGACCTTTATGGAAAATGACGAACTGAAAGAGATCACCGCCTTATTGGAGGCTTCGGGGATGGAGGTCATCCCTACCATTGAAGTGCCGTTTTTTCGGAATCCTGTTCAATGCGGAACCCCCACCGAGATAGGCGATGAAGATACGGAGATGATAGCAATCCCCGCTTCACTTGTGAAAAACGGCACAACATTTGTCGTTGTGGCAAAAGGTGACTCAATGATAGGGTCT
>JAZLEX010000013.1:0-8059 GCA_045615485.1 Prevotella sp. | reverse complement strand
ACTCGGCGACATAATTATTGCTCAGGGTGCATGTACTAACTCATCGTATATTGAACGTCAGTTTAATCTGCCTGGCACATTTGCCCCAATTGCAGATTTCGGACTGCTCAATAAAGCCGTGAAGTCGTGCGAGTCTTTCGGTTATAATTACAGAGTCGGAAATATTTTGTCGTCTGACAATTTCTACGACATGAGCGACAACTGGATAAAGTGGAAAGACATGGGAGTTTTAGCCGTTGAAATGGAAGCATCTGCCCTATATGCAAATGCCGCTTTTGCAAAGAAGCGTGCATTGACCATTTTGACAGTTAGTGACAGCATTGTAAACGGATTGGCAACAACAGCCGAAGAAAGACAGACAAGTTTCACAAAAATGATGGATGTTGCTTTCAGTTTGATAGATTAAGCGAATTGTTTTTTAAATTTAAAAGGCTACTCTAAGTGCTAATATTTTTTAAAAAATATTGGATAATACATTTAGTTTGTTATCTTTGCGCACTTTTGTATAGGAAATGACATTTTTATAATAACATAAACAAACTATGAACAAAACTAATGTAAAGCCAGCTGATGGAAAGCTTGGTATTATGGTAGTGGGGTTAGGTGCTGTCACCTCAACCTTTATGACTGGCGTACTGATGGCACGCAAAGGATTGGCAAAACCAATCGGTGCAATGACTCAGTATGACAAAATTCGTGTCGGAAAAGGCGAAAATAAAAAGTATCTTCATTATAACGAGATTGTTCCTATCGCAGATTTGAACGATGTCGTTTTCGGTGCATGGGACGTTTACCCTGCAGATGCCTATCGTTCTGCTATTTATGCTGAAGTGCTGAAGCAAAAGGATATTGATCCTGTAAAGGATGAACTTGAGAAGATTGTTCCTATGAAGGCAGCTTTTGACAAAAACTTTGCAAAGCGTCTTGATGGTGATAATGTTATGGATGTGGCAACACGTTGGGATATGGTAGAACAACTTCGCAAGGACATTCGCGATTTCAAGGAAAAGAATGGTTGTTCACGTATCGTTGTAGCATGGGCTGCTTCTACAGAAATATATGTACCTGTTTATGAACCTGTTCACGGTTCACTTGCAGCTCTCGAAAAAGCAATGAAGGAAAACGACACAGACCATATTGCTCCTTCAATGTGCTATGCATACGCAGCTTTGGTAGAAGGTTGCCCATTCATCATGGGTGCTCCTAATACTACTGTAGATATTCCTGCAATGTGGGAATTGTCTGAAAAGACTAAGATGCCTATTTGTGGCAAGGACTTCAAGACTGGTCAGACATTGGTTAAATCAGGTTTCTCTCCAATCATCAGCACTCGCTGCTTAGGTTTGGACGGATGGTTCTCAACTAATATCCTCGGCAACCGCGATGGTCTGGTACTTGATGAACCTGCAAACTTCCGTACAAAGGAAGTCAGCAAGCTCTCAACCCTTGAAACTATCCTCAAGGCAGAAGACCAACCTGATTTATATTCTGATTACTACCACAAGGTACGTATCAACTACTATCCTCCTCGCAACGACGCAAAAGAGGCTTGGGACAATATCGACATCTTCGGTTGGATGAACTATCCTATGCAGGTAAAAATCAATTTCCTCTGCCGCGACTCTATCCTCGCAGCTCCTGTATTGCTTGACCTTTGTCTGCTTTCCGACCTTGCTGCACGTGCAGGTAAATATGGTATTCAGCGCTTCCTGAGTTTCTTCCTCAAGTCACCAATGCACGACTATACAAAGGGCGAAGAGGCAGTAAACCACCTCTATCAGCAGCACACTATGCTGAAGAACGCTATCCGCGAAATGGGTGGTTATGAAGCTGACGAGGAAGTGGATTAAGAGAAGATTCATACATCAAATCATAAACACTCCCAGTTATTGAAGAGATTATTAACCATAATACTGACTTTGTGGGCGTTGATAGGGAATATCAGCGCCCAATTGTCAGGTTATGTTATTGACCGCTATACTGGCGACAGCATAGCATACGCGAGTATAGCATATAAAGGGTATAAAATAGGTGTGTCTGCCGATTTGCACGGAAAATACACCATTGCCCGCCATAATGGTCGCAAATTGACTTTCAGCGCAATCGGCTACCAGTCAGAGGAAATAAACATCACCCCGAAAGTAGGAAACACACTTATTGTGAAACTAAAGCCTGACACCAGAAAACTGGGTGAGGTTATAGTCAAATCAAAAAAGAAAAGTAAATACAGCAGAAAGAATAATCCTGCTGTAGAACTGATGAAAAAGGTAATAGAAAAGAAAAAACTTACCGACCTTAAACAAAATCCTTATTATCAGTTCACCCAATATCAGAAAATCACACTTGCACTCAACGAATTAACTCCAGAGAAACTTGAGTCGAAGACATTTAAGAATAAACAATGGATGATCGACCAGGTTGAAATGTGCAAGTACAACAATAAACTTATTCTTCCTGTATCAGTAGAGGAAAACGTAAAGCAGCACATCTATCGGAAAGACCCACTTTCGGAAAAAACAATCCTGAAAGGCAACAACACTTCTGGAGTGAACGAGATATTGCAAACTGGTGATATCATAAACGTGGTATTGAAGGATGTTTTTACGGATGTAAATATTTACGACGATGATGTCAGGCTGTTTCAGTACCCTTTCACAAGTCCTATTGGTAAAGGTGCAATATCATTCTACAGATACTACATCATAGACACAACATACGTAGATAACGACAAATGCATCCAACTGGAATTTACTCCTAACAATCAGCAGGACTTTGGTTTCCGTGGAACGATTTATATTCTTGCCGATTCATCTTATCAAGTGCGCCGTTGCGAACTGACAATTCCGAAGAAGAGCGATGTCAATTTCGTAGAGAACATGAAATGTCTGCAAGAATTTACCAAATTGCCAAATGGTGAATGGGCACTTACGCAAGACGATATGTTTGTGGAACTGAAATTGGCGAAGTTCTTGCAAAAATTTGTAGTTATCCGAACAACACGAAATTCAGATTACAGTTTCGACCCACTCCCGAAGAACATCTATAAAGGTAAGAAAAAAGAACTGCGCGATTCGTATGCATCAATGCAGAGCGATGACTTCTGGAAGCAGTATCGTCAGGTTGAGCTTACCAAGAGTGAAAGCTCTATGGATCAGTTTGTGAAACACTTGCAGGAAATTAAGGGACTTAAATACCTCATTTTTGGTGTAAAGGCATTTATTGAAAACTTTGTTGAAACAGGTACGCAGAAACATCCAAGTAAAGTTGACATCGGTCCTGTGAACACAATTATTTCCAGCAATTTCTTCGACGGATTACGACTGAGAGCCTCAGGACAAACAACAGCCAACCTCAACAAGCATTGGTTCCTTAAGGGCTACTATGCACACGGATTCAACACAAATAACAACTATTACGATGCCGAACTCATCTACTCCTTCAATGAGAAAGGATACCTGCCTCGCGAATTTCCGAAACAGACATTATCGTTCATAGCTTCGCACGATGTAGCGATGCCATCTGATAAGTTTATCCAAACCGACAAAGACAATGTGTTTATTTCATTCAAGATGCATGATGTTGACAAGATGTTCATGTACACCAAACAGGATTTGGACTTTGTCTTTGAACAGGAATGGGGATTAAAACTATTTGCCAATCTGAAGGCTGAAAAGATGGAACCTGTCGGTGACGTTATGAAATTTCAAAAACTCGACGGCTCATTTATTGACAACACACGCTCTACTGAGTTCACTTGTGGATTCCGCTATGCCCCTGGCGAAACATTCATAAATACAAAATTGCGCCGTCTGCCTATTAATCTCGACACACCAATTCTCAGACTGCAGCACACTTTCGGAATAAAGAATTTCCTAGGAGGCAAGTATAATTACAATATTTCCGAAATGGAAATCTATAAACGCACATGGATGCCACACAATTGGGGAAAGATTGACTGCCGCATACGAGGTGGAGTGCAATGGAACAAAGTACCTTTCACTTATTTGATTACCCCTATTGCGAACCTTTCTTATATTATAGAAGATGAAATGTTCGACATGATTAACAATATGGAGTTCATGAACGACCGATATGCGTCATTGGAACTGTCGTGGGACTTCAATGGAAAACTCTTCAACCGCATTCCATTGTTGAAGAAATTAAAATGGAGAGAATTTATCGAACTCCGTGCGCTTTGGGGAACATTGTCCGACAAGAATAACCCTGCCTATTACCAGTCGGCAGGCATTATAGATGATACTGTCTTGAAGTTCCCATACGGCTGTTATAAGATGGATGGCAAACGACCATACTACGAAATGAGTTTCGGTATTCACAACATCTTCAAGATTTTACATATTGAATACATCCACCGTTTCAACTACAACGAACTGCCTACAGCATCTAAAGACTGCGTGAAATTCATGTTCCGCGCATCGTTCTAACTATGATTAGGAAATATTTTAAACTCAGCGAGAAGCAAGCTGAACAGTTTGATGCTTTGGAGGCTCTCTATCGTGATTGGAATGCGAAAATAAATGTCATTTCACGCAAAGATATTGACAACCTCTATCTGCACCATGTGCTGCACTCATTGGCAATAGCCAAAGTGCTTGATACTGAAATCCCAATGAAAGTGCTCGATTTTGGTACTGGTGGCGGTTTTCCTGGCATTCCACTTGCCATTATGCATCCTGAAATGAAATTCAGGCTTATCGACAGCATTGGCAAGAAGGTAAGAGTGGCAAAGGCTATAGGTGATGCCATCGGACTGAATAACTGCGAGTATGAACACATTCGAGGACAGGAAGATAAAGGGCATTACAACCTTATCGTGTCGCGTGCCGTAATGCCTCTGAAAGAAATCAGACAGATTTTTAAGCACACACCTATCATGTGTCTGAAAGGTGGCGACCTGACCGAAGAGTTGAATGGCATAGAGAATGCAGAAGTGATTCCTGTAAGTTCATTCTTCGAAGAAGAGTGGTTTAAGGACAAATACATTATTTATGTTGGAAATTAAGGCTTTCATTTGCAATCCCATAGAGGAAAACACATACGTTGTCAGCGATGATACGAAAGAGGCAGTAATCGTGGATTGCGGAGCATTTTATCCTGAAGAAAAAGAAAACCTGAAGACTTATATTGACCAGAATGGTCTGACGGTAAAGCACTTGCTGCTGACTCACAATCATTTTGACCATGTGTTCGGCAATGAATTTGTCAAGACTGAGTATGGTCTTTCTCCAGAAGGTTTCGGTAAGGAAGAAATTACATTTGGCAATCACTCATTCCAGGTAATCCATACTCCTGGTCATGCTGCCGATGCTGTGGTATTCTACTGCAAAGACGAAGAAGTGGCTTTTACAGGCGATACTATCTTTCAGGGCTGCATAGGCAGAACCGACCTTGAAGGCGGCAACCACAGCCAACTGATGAAGTCGATAGAGAAACTGAAATTACTGATTCCCGACCACACAAAGCTGCTGCCTGGTCATGGTCCTGCAACAACTATGGACGAAGAAAAGAAGTCTAATCCATTTTTCTGATGATGCAAGATTTTGATAAGATAATCATGGGCATCGACCCAGGCACAAACATCATGGGTTATGGGCTCATAAAAGTTGTAGGCAAGAAAGCTGAAATGCTGACAATGGGCGTAATTGACATGAGAAAAGTGCCTGACACTAATCTGAAACTTGGTAGGATTTTTGAACGTGTAACGGGAATAATAGACTCTTTCCACCCTGACGAGGTGGCTATTGAAGCCCCTTTCTTCGGAAAGAATGTGCAGAGCATGCTGAAGCTTGGACGTGCTCAGGGGGTTGCTATTGCCGCAGTAATAAACAGAGACATACCTATCCACGAATATGCACCTACAAAAATCAAACTGGCAATTACTGGTACTGGTGGAGCAGCCAAAGAGCAAGTAGCTGGAATGCTGCAAAAAATGCTTAACATAAACAAAGAAGAAATGGGAAGATTCCTTGATGCCACAGATGCTCTCGGTGCAGCATACTGTCATTTCATGCAACAGGGTAAACCTGAATCGGATGCATCGTATCGAGGATGGGGGGACTTCATCCGCAAAAACAAAGATAGAGTAAAATAACGAAAACGATAACAAAAACGATAACAAAATGAGAAAACTATTACTTATTACTATCTTAACTGCTATGGGAGCAGTTGCTTATGGAAAAGTGCTTAACACGCCACAGTCACAAATGGAGAAACTCAACCGCGGACTGATTGTAGTACCTAATTCTTCTGGAAACTATGTCTCTTGGCGTATGTTCGGTACCGACAATTCGGCTACAACATTTAAACTCTATTACGATGGAGCTCTCGTAAAAACATTCCGTACAAACAACCCTACATGCTATGTGCATAGTGGAGTTACTGGTACTGGAGAATACAAGATAGTGGCTTATCAAGATGGTGTTGCTATCGACTCAATGGTTGCAACAAAATGGGGCAATAAGTTTCTGAAAGTTCCTCTGAAACGTCCTACTGGCTCAGGTTGCACTTATACTCCAAACGACTGTAGTGCTGCCGATGTTGACGGAGACGGCGAATACGAAATCATTATGAAATGGGATCCAAGCAATGCTAAAGACAATAGTCAAGACGGCAAGACTGGAAATGTCTATATTGATTGCTACAAACTCAACGGCAAACACCTGTGGCGTGTGGATTTGGGACCAAACATCCGTGCTGGTGCTCACTATACGCAATTCCTTGTTTTTGACTTCGACAAAGACGGCAAGGCTGAAATGATTTGCAAAACAGCTCCAGGCAGTAAGGACGCAGCAGGAAAATACATTAGTGAAGCAGCCACTTTGGCAGTCATCAAAAGCACCGACAATACAAAAGACTATCGCAATAGCGCAGGTCACATATTGAACGGTCCAGAATACCTTACCGTTTTCGAAGGTGAGACCGGAAATGCTGTAAATACCGTTTTCTATAATCCGAACCGTGCTGGCGGACTGGCTGGTGCTCCAAGTGGTTTAGACCAGAATTACTGGGGTGATAACTACGGCAATCGTAGCGAACGCTATCTATCATGCGTTTCATACATTGACGGTCCTGACGCACCTCCATGCGCCATAATGGTACGCGGATACTACACTCGCGCTTTCATTTGGGCAGTAAGATACCAAGACAAGAAACTGGTGACGAGATGGCTACACCATTCGCGTTCCGAGACTACATACGAACTTACTGACTCAACAGGCACGAAGAAATATCATTCCACCCCGCAAAACACATCTGGCGAAAACACAGGCTACCGGTCTGCATGGGGACAAGGGGCTCATGGAATATCGACTGGCGATGTTGATGGAGATGGTTGCGATGAGATTATCTTCGGCGCAGCTGCCATCAACAATGATGGCAACCTGATGTATTGCACTGGATTAGGACATGGTGATGCCCTGCATCTTGGCGACTTGGACCCTGATCGTCCGGGACTGGAAGTATTCATGCCTCACGAGAGTTTCAACAGGGGCGACGAGATGCACGATGCTGCTACAGGAAAAATTCTTTTCCGTGCGAAAGGCAGCGAAGATAATGCACGCGGCATTGCTGCCGACATAAATAGCGCATACAGAGGCTATGAAGTATGGTCGTCGAAAGTTGCAAACACACGCACTTGTAAGGGAGAAATCATTAACTCAAAAAAAGGTTCACAAAATTTCCGTGTTTATTGGGACGGAGATGTTTATGACGAATTGCTTGATGGCACTATAATATCAAAATGTAATTCTAACACCAGTTATGCCGATTTGGTGAATTTTGGCACCAGCACTTGGAACAATGCAGGAAGCTGCAATGGTACGAAATCCACACCATGCCTTTCTGCCGACATCTTTGGCGACTGGCGCGAAGAAGTGCTGGAATATTCCACATCCGACTATTCCACACTCAACATCTACACCACTACCACACCAACAAAAATGCGCATCCCTACCCTAATGCACGACAATATCTACCGATTGGCCATAGCATGGCAACAATGCAGCTACAATCAACCACCACATTTAGGCTATTATCTGCC
>JAZLEX010000012.1:0-8030 GCA_045615485.1 Prevotella sp. | reverse complement strand
CATTGCAATAGTTGTATTTGCAGTAATATCTTTTGTTTATTTCTTCCCTGCCGACACAGAGGGGAGGATTCTCTATCAGCATGATGCTTCTGCTGGTAAGGGCGCAGGTATAGAGTCGGAACAGTATATGGCAAAGACAGGCGAACGGACACGCTGGACAAACTCCCTTTTCTGTGGTATGCCAACCTATCAGTCGGCTCCATCATATAACAGTAGCGACACACTCAACACAGTAGAAAGAATCTATCATCTGTGGTTGCCTACATATGTATGGTATGTGTTCATCTCGCTCCTTGGATTCTATATCCTTTTGCGTGCATTCGACTTCCGTCAGTCGCTGGCAGCATTAGGCTCAATTATCTGGGCATTTTCGAGTTATTTCTTCATCATCATTGCTGCTGGGCATATCTGGAAGGTGTGGACTCTGGCATACATTCCACCAACAATAGCTGGAATAGTGTTTGCCTACAGGGGCAAATACCTGTGGGGAAGCATTGTGACAGCATTGTTTGTTGCACTTCAGATTAAGGCCAACCATGTGCAGATGTCATACTACTTTATCTCTGTGATTTTAGCAGTATGGATTGCATTTCTTATTGAAGCAGCAAAGAAAAAGACTTGGAAGAACTTTGCAAAGGCCACTACAGCCTGTATTATAGGAGCATTATTAGGTATTGCTATCAATGCTTCCAACCTCTACCACACATACGAATACTCAAAAGAAACAATGCGTGGTAAGAGCGAGCTGAAGAAGGCAGACTCAGCCAACCAGACAAGTAGCGGACTTGAACGCGACTACATCACTGCATGGAGTTATGGCATAAGTGAGACATGGACTTTGCTGGTACCTAATGTCAAGGGCGGAGCAAGTGTTCCACTCTCACAAAGCAAGGTAGCAATGGAAAAAGCCGACCCTGCATATTACCAGTTGTATCAGCAGATAGGTCAGTACTGGGGCAATCAGCCAGGTACAAGTGGTCCTGTTTATGTAGGAGCATTCGTGCTGTTCTTGTTTGTTTTAGGACTTTTTATTGTAAAAGGACCGATGAAATGGACACTTTTGGCAGCAACAATACTTTCCATCCTGCTTGCATGGGGTAGGAATTTCATGGGATTTACAGACTTCTTTATCGACAATGTGCCGATGTATGCGAAGTTCCGAACCGTTGCCTCAATATTAGTCGTAGCAGAATTTACCATACCTCTGCTTGCAATGTTTGCATTGAAGGAATGGATTTGGCCAAACAACGATAACGAAAACGAAAACCGTAAAACCGTAAAATCGCATAACCTAACTTGGGGATTTTGGACAGCACTCATTCTGACCGCAGGTGCATCGTTCCTCTTTGCAGTTGCACCAGGAATGTGCTTCTCACAATTCATCTCTGACTCTGAGATGCAAGCCTTAACACAAGGAATACCATCAGAACAGCTTTCGCCAATACTTAGCAACCTCACCGACATGCGCAAGGCTATGGTGACATCCGATGCATGGCGCTCATTCTTTATTATCATAATAGGTGTTGCAATGATTATGCTCTGCAAGGCAAAGAAACTGAAACCTTCTTACACTATTATCGGCATCATCCTTCTCTGCTTGATAGATATGTGGCAAATCAATAAGCGGTATCTTAATGATGAGATGTTTGTAAGTGCAATGGAACGTGATACTCCTCAGGAACTTACTCCTACTGACCAGCAGATACTTCAGGACAAAGACCTCGATTATCGTGTGCTGAACTTCGCATCAAACACGTTCAACGAGAATGAGACTTCTTACTATCACAAGAGCATCGGCGGCTATCATGCAGCAAAACTTCGCAGATACCAAGAACTCATTGAAGCGCACATTGTGCCAGAGATGCGAGTAGCCTATGCTGCGATTAAGGAAAAGAGTGGCAATATGGATGCTATAAATGGTGACAGCATATACCCTGTGCTGAACATGCTGAATGCAAAATACTTCATTCTGCCACTACAAGACGGGCAAACAATGCCTATACTCAATACCCACGCATTCGGTTGTGCATGGTTTGTAGATGGTATCAAATATGTTGATAATGCCAACGAAGAACTCGATGCGCTTGCAGCAACCGACCTCAGGCATACAGCCATTGCCGACAAGCAATTTAAGCAAATACTTGGAACACCTGTAGCAGCCGACACGGCTTCGACCATTGAAATGACAGCATACGAGCCTAACAGACTTACATATAATGTTGATTCATCAACAGGTGGACTGATAGTATTTTCTGAAATCTACTATCCTGGCTGGACAGCAACCGTTGACGGAAAGGATGTGGAACTCGGGCGTGTGAACTATGTTCTGCGTGCAATGCCAATCGAAGCAGGAAAGCATGAGGTAGTCCTTTCATTCTTCCCTAAATCAATAGACACCACCGAAACAATAGCATACATAGCATTGGCATTATTGCTTTGTGGGCTGATTGGTCGTTTGGCAGTTTGGTTGTTTAGTCGAAACTCCTTAACTCCTTAACTCCACAATTTAACTCTGACTGCTGACACTGACTACTGACGCAAGGCTCATGTCTTAACTCCTTAACTCCTTAACTTCTTAACTCCTTTTATTATTAATTTAAAATAATGCAGCGCGTTATTTTGATATTATTTTTGATGTGCCAATTTGCTTTTGCTGCTTCTATGGAATATAATGTCATGGATTTCGGAGCAAAGGCAGATGGCAAAACGCTTGATTCTTCCGCTATCAATGCCGCCATCTGTCGGGCAGAGAAGAATGGAGGAGGAAGGGTTTTTCTGCCAACGGGGAAATACCTATGTGGCAGCATCAGGATGAAAAGCAATATTGAATTGCATTTGGATGCTGGAGCAGAGATTATTGCTGCACCCAATGAAATGGGAGCATACGACCAGTCCGAAGAATTTAATTTTCCCGAATATCAGGATGGTGGACACACATATTTCCACAATTCACTTATATGGGGTGAAAATCTGGAGAATGTTTCAATCACTGGCAGGGGTATTATCCGAGGTGAACATCTTACACGTTTCGATACCGAAACCCACGGACAAGTTCATGGGGGGAGCATAGGTAAGGCTGATAAGGCTATAGCACTGAAACTATGCAGAAACGTACTGATAAGAGACCTAACAATATTGCAAGGCGGACACTTTGCAATAATAGTAACAGGCTGCGACAATGTCAATATGGACAATCTGGTCATCGATACCAACCGTGACGGAATAGACATAGACTGCTGCCGTTTCACTACGGTCAGCAATTGCAAGGTAAATTCGCCACGCGATGATGCAATAGTACTGAAAAGTTCATACGCATTAAAAAAAGCCGTTGTATGTGAAAATATCCTGATTACCAATTGTGTGGTAACAGGCTTTCTTGATGGCACGATGTACGACCGCACCTATCGTCCAGCCATCAATCAGAACAATAGTGGCAGAATAAAACTTGGTACTGAAAGCAATGGAGGCTACCGCAATGTCACCATCAGCAACTGCACTTGTCTGCATAGTGACGGACTGGCTTTTGAATGTGTCGATCAAGGAGTGATGGAAAATATAGTTGTCAGCAATATCACAATGGACTATGTGCATCATTATCCTATTTTCATCACCAC
Source organism: Prevotella sp. (assembly GCA_045615485.1). GTDB lineage: Bacteria > Bacteroidota > Bacteroidia > Bacteroidales > Bacteroidaceae > Prevotella. The sequence goes on along the minus strand of JAZLEX010000012.1, from coordinate 4,416 downwards.
AGGTTGCCGCAATCGTGGACCAGAGGGGATATCGAAACCCTCTACGGCACAGAGCATTTCAATAAGTAATGTTGTTGCCGATCATTGTGATGATATGGGGGGAATGATTATTACAGGGATGAAAGATGCTCCTCTTAAGAATATCAGCCTGACTGACATTACCATCTATTATGCAGGTGGCGGTACAGAAACCGACCGCAACATAGTATATCCCGAAATAGGAACAAAATATCCAGAACCAAGTTTCAACCTCGGACGGTGTCCAGCCTACGGACTATTTGCCCGTTATGTAGAGGGACTGACTATAAAAAATGTCAATTTCAAACTATATACCCCCGACAGCCGCGAAGCAATGATAATTGAAAATTGCAAATGAAACAGTCAGAGTCAAAGTCAGTGTCTGAGTCAGCGTCAGAGTCAGTGTCAGCGTTTCTTACATTCTTCAAAATAGGACTTTTCACCATCGGTGGAGGATATGCAATGATACCGATGATAGAGGAGGAGATAGTCAATAAGCACCATTGGATTAGCAAGGAAGAATTTATTGACATGATTGCTATCTGTCAGAGTTGTCCAGGGGTGTTTGCCATAAACATCAGCATTTTCATAGGCTATAAGATAAAGAAATTCCCATGTGCACTGATTTCAAGTTTGGGTACTGCACTACCATCGTTCCTAATAATCCTCTTGATTGCAATATTCTTCCATCAGTTTGAAGACAATCATATTATTGCAGCCATATTCCGAGGATTACGTCCTGCCGTTGTAGCACTGATAGCAATACCAGTATTCACCTTGGCAAAGAAAGCCAAAATCACGCTCACCAACTGCTGGATACCAATTCTCACAGCCGTGCTGATAGCATTCTTAGGAGTTTCACCAGTGCTGATACTCCTTGCCGCAGTAGTTTGGGGAATCATACGCCAAAGGCATAGATAATAAATAATAATTAATAATTAATAACGATAACCACACAAACGTTCAAAGCAATTGTCTTAACTCCTTAACTCCTTTAACTTCTTAACTCCTATTGTCAACTATTAATTATTAATTTATCTCATGATGCTACTGCTTTACATAACATTATTTTTGACATTTTTTGAAATAGGTCTGTTTGGATTTGGTGGAGGCTACGGCATGCTGTCGTTGATACAGTCACAAGTAGTCACCCATCATCAATGGATGACATCAGGACAGTTTGCCGACATTGTAGCAATATCGCAGATAACACCTGGTCCGATAGGAATCAATTCAGCAACCTATTGTGGCTATACTGCAATACAGAATGCAGGAGGCAGTGAACTGATGTGCATTCTTGGCAGTGGGGTAGCAACATTTGCATTAGTGTTGCCGTCGTTCATACTAATGTTAACAATAGCAATGTTTTTCATGAAGTTCAAGGACAACGTCATTGTAAAAAGCATATTCACAACCATTCGCCCCGTTGTAGTTGGACTGATAGCAGCAGCCTGTCTGATGCTTATGACAGAAGAAAATTTTTCCACCCCTTCCAACCTCAAGGAATTCACATGCAGCATATTGTTGTTCGCTGCCACATTCATGGGTGTCCGATATTTCAAAATCCCTACTATCCGCATGCTCATAATCTGTGCCATTGCAGGATTGATAATGTTCTCGTAAGGAGGAAGTTTTCGTTATCGTTCTTTTTGGAAATTAAGTTGCAGCAGACATTCTCTGGCACGAGACTTACGTTCTGCCAAATCGTGGTTGCTCCTTTCTGCAAGTATGCCATCTGCATTATAACTCCATGTGTCAATGGTGGATATACTATCAGACAGTAAATTTTTGCCAACATTGAGATACCGCACACCTTGCTTAAAAGCGTATGGAGCAATAGTAGGCAGAATGTCGTAATGACAACCATATTTATTAGTATCTACAGAATAACTGCCATCGTCTGTACCACGCAGTTGTTTTGGGAGATAAATATAAAGTGGCACTGCATGTTCCCATTTTTTATGCGGAAGGGCCTCCTTTAAGCCCTTCCCTTTAAGCCCTTGACTTCGGGAGAGGCTGTGGTAGGTTGTTTTTTCTTCATATCGTATTGTGCCACGAACATTATGGTCGCCTGTAATTACGACCATTGTATTTTCTGCAGCATCTGAACATTTCAGGGCATCAAGGAATTGCGCCATTGAGTAATTTGCATACTGAAAACCGCGGATTACCTTCTTTAGTGTAGATTTGCTCTCATCGAACTGCTTGCGAGCATAGTAATTTTCTGGCAACCTTGGTAGTTCCACGTCATCGGGATAATCGTATGGAGGATGATTAGTGGTTGTGAGCACGTAATACATGTGAGGCTGAAGTGAGGAGGACTGAGACGAAGTAATCTGTTCTAAAAGCGAATTAAACAGATGATGATCATATACACCTATACTATTATGCCTGTATTCTGGATGCTTTGCCAATAGTTCATGTTTACCTATTACCTCGTCGAAACCCTGGCATTCCAGTCCTGCACCAATATTCTCCCATGCTTTATTCATGCCAGTCATAAAAACCGTATGATAGCCACTCGCTTTGAAGGGGTTGATGATCGAAGTACTAAGACGTTTGTTATGATAATCTGACATAAAGAAACGTGGTAAAGAGATACCCATGACAAAATTTTCTACCGATGCAATGGTGCTATTATGGACATTCTGATAGTTCTTAAACCACAAATCTTCCTGCAAATGTTTTTCCATGCCGAGCATAACCTCTGGCTTGTCAATATTATCATAACACAGATAGCCGCTCCAACTCTCGCAGAAGATTATCACGATATTCAGCGGATTATCTGTTGCGGGTCGCATTAACGTGGTAAACAGACTATCAACACCCAATGTGTTTAGTGCTTCTTTTTCGCTGCTAAACTGATATTCTGCTAATATTTCCTCTGGAGAACCGATTTCAAAAGCATTTTTCTTTGCTTTCCATGCTGTCTTAAGTGCGTATGCTGCATTTGGCACACAATCATTGATTTGCTTGACAGATGAAACAAACGTATCTTCGATTTGTAATGGAAATTCCGTAACCGAACCCCTCATGCATACAACCACAAAGGCTATGCTTAGTAAGTATTGTAGTATGGTTGTACGGTTATGCGGTTTTGCGGTTATTCGGTTTTACGGTTATCGAGCGATGTATTTCTTTGAGTTTTGTATATACACTTGTCCTTTTATTGGTGATGCAACTTTATAACCGCGAATGTCGTAGATTGAAGGTTGAGGGTTGAGGGTTGAGGGTTGAAGGTTGGTGATACCATCAGAAATTTTGGCTTCAATTGCCTCACCAAGTCCACCCATTTCATTAGCAGCACGTACCGACCAATGGCTATTGTCTTGAACGTTGATGGTGTAGTTCGGTGTGGTGGTGAAATCAACCACATGTCCATCCTTGCAAACAGCCCAGCAGAAAACATAATCGCTATTGTCCCATGATAGGATGTTTGTGTTTTCATTGATTACTACATTCGAAGGCACTGGTGCTTGCTCGGTATAGTATTGTGGGTTCCAGTCATCATCACCACCAAGAACATTTGTAACGGTGTATTGCTTCGCTTCATCGGCAGAGAGAATTGGGTTGTTGTAATGTCCGTCGCCGAAGACTGATTTGCGATGGCTGAGATCTATCAGCGTACCAGATGCTGTCTTTGTGCCATATTCAGCAAAGCGAAGAGGATAGCCTCCACTCATTTCTTCCCAGCCGTCAGCACTTGCCACGATATTCATGGTTGTATTTATGTAAATAGCCTTAGGGGTTCCTTCTCCCCAAGGACGACCGAGAGTGTAATTTTTATACTTCGATGGATTGGCGGACTTTACAGTGCAATCGAGGAACACATAACCATATTTGCGAGCCTGGGCAGGAGCACAAAGCACAGAACCGTCGCGTTCGATTACCAGGTCGCACTGATAATAGACCACATCGCCTCCACCACAAAGATAATCCACGCTGCCATGGAGGGCTGATGTTTCGAAATACAGACGACCGTTGCGAGAGTAATAAGTGTCCTGTGTTCCCCACATACGGAAGTTCTTAAAGATATTTTTGTTGCCATAATCTTCAAGTGCGGCACAGCGTCCATCGCCAAGTTTATGTCCACTGCGGAAGGTTATGTCTTGAACGTAGGTATTGCTTGTTGCGTTTGTGAGATAGATAAATTCTGCCCTATGGAGCGACTCAATATCAGGCCAATTGGTGCATTGATTGCGGAGTTGTGTGTTGTCCATACCTTCACCGATGATTGAGATGTTTGGTGCTGAGATGGTTGTTGTTGGCGATGGATATTTCTCACCACTATAGCCTGTCACCATTGCTCCATTATCGCCTTCTACAAGATAATCGCCTTGCTTAACGAATATTCGGTAGCGTTCCGACTTGTTGGCACGTTTGTTTGCTGCTGCGACG
>JAZLEX010000011.1:0-7100 GCA_045615485.1 Prevotella sp. | reverse complement strand
AGTCTGCCCCATATAAACCATGAAAGGATTGCCCCTCATTAGCAGATTTGTAACTACTGCAGGTAGGGCTTTCCTTGCATCACCTGCAAAATAATCACAGGCTATGCGCTGCTCATCATGGTTTTCAAGGAAATAGAGCATGTGTTCGTAAATATCGCCCACTTGTTGCCATACGGCAGTTATCTGTGATGCTGGTGTGCGTCCCTGAATAACAGCCTTCATGGTGTCGTACATGCCGACCTTATCATAGAGATAATCAAACCCTCCTGTAGCAATGAAATCCCTGTATAAATAAGGGTTATACACCTCACCAATAAATATTATTTCGGGAAACTGCTTCTTCACAGTTCTTACAGCATAACTCCAGAAATCGACAGGCACCAGTTCTGCCATGTCGCATCGGAAGCCATCCACACCTTTTCCTGCCCAGAAGAGCAGAATGTCTATCATCTTCTGACGTGTATCGGCAGAAGCATAGTTCAATTTTGCTGTATCTGTCCAATCGCCATCGTGGATATGGCCAGGATAATAGTTTTCATCCGTAAAAGGCTTGTGAGTACCATTATATTCCGCTGCAACATGATTAGGCACAAAATCAATGATTGCCTTCATTCCCGTTTTATGAGTACGTTCCAGCAATTCACAAAATTCCGACATCCTGCTACTTACATTTTGGGCAATGTCGGGATTTATATCATAATAATCGCAAATTGCATACGGTGAGCCAGCAATGCCTTTCACAAATTCTGGATTGGATTCCGGAATGCGGTTGCGTTTGTAAACGGTTTTTGATGCATGGCGGATTACACCAGTGAACCAGATATGAGTAAACCCTAAAGAATGCAGATTACCAAGAACCTCGTCGCTGAAATCATCCATCTTCCCGACACCATTCTCCTTGATTGTGCCGAATTCCTTGTTTACGCATTTCTTGTTACCAAACAATCTGGTAAGAGCCTGATATATAATGATTTTTCTCAAGTCTCCTATAGCTGATTAGATGCCATGAACCGTAACGTCACGGTTTATCTTTGCAATCATTCCCTGCAAAGCTTTTCCCGGACCACATTCCACAAATTCCTCCACTCCATCAGCTATCATCCGTTCAACAATTTGCGACCAGCGAACAGGACTTGTGAGCTGTGCTACGAGATTTGCCTTAATCTCTTCAGGATCAGTATGAGGCAAAGCATCCACATTCTGATAAACAGGACAACAAGGCACATTAAACTGAGTCTTTTCGATGGCAGCTTGCAGTTCTTCTTTTGCAGGTTGCATCAATGGTGAATGGAATGCGCCGCCAACCTTCAAAGGCAATGCACGCTTGGCACCTGCTGCTTTCATCTTTTCACAAGCCTCATTGATAGCCTCTACATCACCGCTGATGACCAATTGCACAGGAGAATTGTAATTAGCAGGAACCACCACATTACCCTCTGTATTTATTTCCGAACAAATGCGTTCCACCTCATCAAATGGCAGGTTTATAATAGCCGCCATTGTTGAAGGTTTTGCTTCGCAGGCTTTTTGCATTGCCATTGCACGGGCATAGACCAGTTTCAGTCCATCTTCAAAACTCAATGCACCAACTGCCGTCAAAGCCGACAACTCGCCTAATGAATGCCCTGCCGTTGCTTCGGGATTAAATTCTTCGCCCAGACAGATAGCACTTATCACGCTATGGAGAAACACTGCAGGCTGAGTAACTTTTGTCTGACGCAATTCATCCTCCGTTCCAGAAAACATAATATCAGTAATGTTGTAGCCTAAAATATCATTCGCTGCGTCAAGCAGTTCTTTTGCTTTTGGATTGTTGTCATACAAATCCTTTCCCATGCCAGGAAACTGTGCTCCCTGTCCTGGGAAGACAAAAACTTTCTTCATAATTCTATTTAATTATTTAAACCAACCGACCAGACGGCTAAACCATTAAAAAGGCAGGTCGTCAACACTCTCTGCAGGAGCATCTGGCATTGGAGGGAACGGTGCGTCTGCAACAGGAGGTACTGGAGCATCAACAGCTGCTGGTATCGGAGCACTTCCATCTACAGGAGCAGCACCTGCTACAACACGGTCAACTTTCCATGCTCTGATGTCGTTGAACCAACGACCATTCCATTCATGAGCATCAATATCAAACGAAACAGTCAACTCTTCACCAACCTGAATAGCAAACTGTGCCAAACGGTCAGAACCAAAAACGGTGAACACACATTTTCTTGGATATTGGTCGTGTGTTTCTATTACAAACTCCTGAGATTTCCACTCACTTCCCGTACGCGATGACATACCAGTTCTTTCTGGCAACACTGCTATGATTTTTCCTGTAATTTCCATATAATAATTCTTAAAATTTGCGCGAAATTACAAAAAACTTTTCTAATAATCCAAATTTTATAATATTTATTTGCGAATAAAATGTTTTTTTCATAAATTTGCGCTGAATTTGGAAAAGTTTACTTTAAAAGGCAAAATAAAACAACAAATAAAAATTAAAATTTCAAGTTTATGACTTTTACATTATCAAGCACTGCATTAAGCAGCAGATTACAGGCTCTTGCCCGCGTATTGAACAGCAAAAACACATTGGCAATCTTAGACTCTTTCCTTTTTGAAATTGCCGACAAATCTTTGACAGTTACCGCAAGTGATGGTGAAAATGTTGTTATCTCAACAATTGAACTTACCGACAGCAATGAAAATTTCAGTTTCTGCGTTTCCAGCAAGACTATTATTGATGCCGTGAAGGAATTTGCCGAAGAACCTCTGACTTTCGAAATCAATCTGGATGAAATGTCAGCAACCATGACTTATCACAATGGTCAGAACAAACTCCCTATCCAAGTTTCAGAATCTTATCCGAAACTCCCTATGGCCGATGGCGACGTTCATGTGATAACTCTGGAAGCTAATAAGTTCGAGAAAGCTATCAGTCGTTCAATATTTGCAACAGCCCAAGACGACTTGCGCCCTGTCATGAATGGCTTGTACATCGATTTGAAATCCGAAAATCTTACTATTGTAGCAAGCGATGGTCACAAGTTGGTCCGCAATGAAAACTATGATGTAACAGGCAACGAACCAGCAGCATTCATCCTGCCAAAGAAGCCAGCCACACTGCTCAAGGCATTGTTACCAAAGGAAGGAAATGTGGAAATAAAATTCACACAGAGCAATGCTGTAATATCATTTGAAAACTTTACCCTGACCTGCCGTCTGATTGAGGGAAGATACCCTAACTACAATTCCGTTATTCCGCAGAACAATCCAAACGAAGTAACTGTCAATCGCCAGTCATTGCTAAGCGCTTTGAAACGTGTGCTGGTTTTTGCATCACAAAGCAGTTACCTCATCCGCTTCTCTTTAGAACACAACAAACTGACACTGTCATCCGAAGACCTTGACTATTCAACAAGTGCTAAAGAAGAACTCGTATGCGAATACTACGGTAAGAGCATGAGCATCGGCTTTAAGGGTACTTCAATGATTGAGATTTTAGGCAATCTGGATTGCGAAGATATTATTTTGAAACTGGCAGACCCAAGTCGTGCTGGTGTTGTTATTCCTGCCGACAAGGATGACAAGGACTCTGTTCTTATGTTGCTCATGCCAATGCTTCTCAACGATTGATTATGGAACTGAATCTCACAAAGCCTATCATCTTCTTCGATCTTGAGACAACAGGTATTGATACGGCTAAAGACAGAATCGTAGAAATCAGTTACATCAAAATCTTGCCAAATGGTAATAGAAGTTCACAGAATATGCGTATCAATCCTGGTATGCATATTCCTGAACAGGCTTCTGCCGTACATGGTATAAAGGATGAAGATGTAAAAGACTGTCCGCTTTTCAAGGAAGTAGCCCATCAGATAGCCAATGATTTTGCCGATTCCGACCTTGCTGGCTTCAACTCCAACCATTTCGACATCCCAATGCTTGTTGAGGAATTTATTCGGGCAGGGGTTGATTTCAAACTCGAAAATCGCAGGTTTGTTGATGTCCAGAACATATACCACAAACTTGAACGTCGCACACTTATCGCAGCCTATAAATACTATTGTGGCAAAAATCTGGAAGATGCACATTCTGCATTAGCCGATACAACTGCAACCTACGAAGTGCTGAAAGCGCAATTGGATTTCTATAAAGATGAAAATGGCGAATCGATACTGAAAAACGACATAGGTTTCCTTGCAGAATATTCGAGAATGAATAATAATGTGGATCTCGCTGGCAGAATTGTCTATAACGCAGACCATGTCCCTGTGTTCAATTTTGGCAAATACAAAGAAGTGCCCGTTGAAGATGTTCTGAAACGTGATCCTGGATATTACGGATGGATGATGAATGGTGATTTCCATGAAAACACCAAGCAAGTGCTCACCAGAATCCGCCTACAAACACTGAACAGATAATGGCTTTGCTGCTATGAAAAAAACATTCCTTTTTCCATTGACGGCTTTCGTTGGTTCCCGAGCCTGTCGAAGAATCGTTTTCGTTTTCGTCTTCGTTTTCGTCTTCGTTGCCCCTATGTCTGCACAAGAATTTGATGCAACAATAAAAATAAATCATGCCAAGATTCAAGGCACGGACAAAAGTGTTTTCGACAATCTCACAGAAACTCTTACGAAATTCTTCAATGAGAAGAAATGGACGGATTTGCAATTTGAAAACAATGAGAAAATCAACTGCTCATTCAATATCACTGTCGATCAATACGATAAAGGAAACAACCGATTCACATGCACTGCCATAATCCAAGCGAATAGACCTGTATATAACTCCGCTTATACCACAACCATATACAACAATAAAGATGCCAATTTCGATTTTGAGTTTGCACAGTTCGACCAACTCAACTACAACGAAGAAGACCCCAACAGCGATCAGCTCACAGCATTGTTTGCTTATTATGCCTACCTTCTGATAGGACTTGACTTGGAATCTTTCTCTTTATATGGCGGTGAAGATGTGCTGCTGAAATGCATGAACCTCGTTAATAACATGCAGTCGTCGGATTTTCAGGGGTGGAAATCCTTCCAAAACGACCGCAACCGCTTTGCCATCATCAACGACTATCTCACCGAGGCAATGAAACCTTTCCGCCAATTGCAATATGATTACTACCGCAAAGGGTTGGACGAGATGGCTTCCAACGTGGAACGCGGACGCACGGAAGTTACTACCGCATTGCAGGATTGTCTTGAGAAAAGTCATGCCGACAGACCGTTAAGTCTGCTGCCACAAATATGGACCGACTATAAAAAAGATGAAATCGTAAATATTTATAAAGGAAAAGGTACCGCAAAAGAAAAAGAACTCGTCTATGAAATTCTGTTCGGCATCAACCCTTCACAAAACAATTCCTGGGAAAAACTGAAACAATAATGCTAAAGCATCTATTTATCAAAAATTATACACTTGTCAGTCATCTTGACATAGATTTCAATCCTGGCTTTTCTGTCATAACAGGCGAAACAGGAGCTGGAAAAAGTATTATACTCGGAGCAGTAAACCTATTGCTCGGCCAGCGGGCTGATACAAAATGCATCCAAGAAGGATTCGACAAATGTATCGTAGAAGCACATTTCTCATTTGGTGACGATTCTGCACAGGATGTGTTCCGAAAATATGAGATAGAATACGACGCTTCCGACTGCATCGTACGTAGAGAGTTGCATGTATCAGGCAAAAGCCGCGCTTTTATCAACGATACGCCAGTACCACTGACTGTGCTCAAGGAATTGGGCGAGAAATTGATGGACATCCACTCTCAACATCAGAATCTGCTAATCAACAATGAGGAGTTTCAATTGAACGTGGTCGATATCATCGCAGACAACAAGTCAATGCTTGGCGAATACACCTTATTATATAACGATTATAATAAAGCCGCAAAAAAACTGGCAACTCTAACCCAACAATCCCAAGAGACAAAAGAAAACGAGGAGTACATACGTTACCAGCTTGAAGAATTGCAGAATGCCAATCTTCGCGTTGGGGAGGATGATGAGTTGAAAGAAGAATGTACCTCCATGACATACGCCGAAGACATTAAATCGGCACTGTTCAATAGCGACATCATGCTGTCTGGTACAGACGATGAGCAAGGCATACTTTCAAAACTATCATCAATCTGCTCGCAGATATTGCCAGCAAGCACACACCTCACCTCATTGAAGCAAATCTATGATAATGTAGAGTCAGCCTATGTGGAACTACAGGAAGTGAGTCGTGAATTGTCATCCATATTGCAGGATATAGAATATGATCCCGACCGTTTAGACAAAATCAATGAACGAATATTCCAGTTATCCACCCTGCAAAAAAAGTATCGGGTAACCTCAATAGCAGAACTAATCCAAAAACGTGACGAACTGGAAAAAGATATTTCACTTATTGAAAACACCGACGAAGAACTGCTCATTGCACAACAGGAACTCAATGCCTGTCGCATAAAACTTACAGAACAGGCATCATTGCTTACAGAGCGACGCAAACAGATTGCTGCAAAGATTGAGGACGAAATGCAGCAACGGCTCATCCCATTGGGAATCCCTAACGTTCGCTTTGAGGTTCACGTGGATTCAAAAGCTCCTTCAGAAAATGGTGCCGACAAAGTGCAATTTTATTTCAGTGCCAACAAAAACACCACCTTGCAACCAATATCTCAAGTCGCTTCGGGTGGAGAGATAGCACGTGTCATGTTGTCCATCAAGGCAATGGTAAGCGGGACAATTGAACTGCCTACCATCATATTCGACGAGATAGATACTGGAATAAGTGGCAGCATAGCTGAAAAAATGGCAGAGATTATGACCAGTATGGGCAACAACGGCAGACAAGTTATAAGCATCACTCATCTTCCACAAATAGCAGCAAAAGGACAGCATCATTACAAGGTATTCAAGGAAGACAGGGATTTGTTCTCTGAAACAAACATGACTTATCTGTCGCCAGAACAGCGCATCACAGAGATAGCTGGCATGTTGTCTGGCTCAGAAATCACCGATGAGGCCATCAGCAATGCCAAAGCCCTACTTAAAATAACCGTATAACCGCATATGAAAAAATCACTCCTTTTCCCATTGATGGCT
>JAZLEX010000010.1:0-5764 GCA_045615485.1 Prevotella sp. | reverse complement strand
ATACAACCTTATTGCCTGTGCCATAGGGCATCATGTCATGGAGGGCAGGTGGTTGCACAATACGGATTATATCCAGCAAAACCTTAATCTTTGGTATCATGGCAATGATGGCAAGCCATTATCGAAACTGGAGAAATTCTCCTCGTGGAATCCTGCTGCTGTCTATGAAGCCTGGAAGGTACTCTACAATACGACTTTTCTGAAAGACCTCCTGCCGTCATTAGAAGCGGAATACCTGAAATGGAAACAGACTCACAGCTTAGAAAACGGACTATTCTGGCAATATGATGTCCGTGATGGAATGGAAGAGAGTATCAGCGGAGCACGAAAACAGCAAAATGCCCGTCCTACCATCAACAGTTATATGTATGGCAATGCAAAAGCCCTTTCGGCAATGTTTGAGAAATTCGGTGATACGGAAAAAGCCAAAGATTTTTCTTTAGAGGCTGCAAGAATAAAGAATTTAGTCGAGACAAAACTTTGGAATCCAAAACACAACTTTTTTGAGACCTTACGCGACACATTATCCAATGTTCGTGAGGCAATAGGTTTCATACCGTGGTATTTCAATTTGCCAGCAAGTGGAAAGTATAATGAGGCATGGTCGCAGGTTCTCGATGAAAAAGGGTTTTCTGCACCATACGGATTGACTACGGCAGAACGGCGGCATCCACAATTCCGTACTCATGGTGTTGGCACTTGCGAATGGGATGGTGCTGTCTGGCCATTTGCCACCTCACAGACATTGACAGCATTGGCAAACTATCTGAACAACTATGACGCTACCGACAGTCTGCTGGCAAATGCTTACTTCCGCCAATTGGAATTATACGTTGAAAGCCAGCATCATCGCGGACGACCATATATTGGTGAATATTTAGATGAGAAAAATGGTGCATGGCTGATGGGCGACAGAGAACGCAGTCGCTATTACAATCATTCCACATTTGCCGACTTGATAATTACTGGGCTTGTGGGCTTGCGTCCACAGGAAGACGACAAAATCATCATCAACCCATTGCTGCCAAACGGCAAATGGGATTATTTCTGCCTTGATGCCATAAACTATAAAGGACACATGCTGACAATCATCTGGGACAAGGATGGTCAGCGGTATCATCAGGGCAAGGGACTGACTCTATTAGTTGACGGCAAACAGGCAGCCACCCAACCCACCCTTGGGCAGATGGTTGTGAGGTTTTAAGGTTATTCCAAAATAAATGATGCTGTTGATGTGATGTCGTTGACATTGATTATGCCATCCTGATTGGCATCTGCATTGTTGAAATTAAATGGATAGGCTGTTCCATTAAGAATATACGTTGCAATAGTCGTAATATCATTCACATTCACAAATCCGTCATTGTTGGCATCACCTAATTTGGATGCTTTTATTTTCAATGCGTTGCAAACACCAAAATAGGCTGGTTTAGGATTGAAATTCGCATCAAACAGCAAAGGCTTCTCACTGCTACGCCAACTCTTATCATCAGTCACACCCCATATTATTGCATGAGGGGAATTTTTCGCGTTCAGGAAAATATTGGTTATTGTGCGATAATTGTCGGCTTGGATGTTCAGTCCGCGTTCTGACGTATCGGATGTTCCAAGGTCGAGTTCGGTAATTATGCATTTCAATCCTAACTCTTCATATTGTTTCATGTTTTTCACCATGTTGAGCGAATCCACCCATCCTGGTCCTGCTCCAAGATGACATTGCAATCCCACACCAGTAATCGGAACGTTGCGTTTGATAAGATTCTTCACGAGATTATACATTGCCCTTGCCTTCAATTGGTTGGCATAATCACAACTATAATCGTTAATGTATAAGTCCATATCTGGATCAGCCTGATGAGCCCATACAAAAGCGGAATCAAGAAATTCCAGTCCTATAACATTATACCATATTGAATTTCTCATTTTGTAGCCACCGCTGTTCACACCAGATTCACTTTGGCTGTCGTCAAGAACCTCGTTCACTACATCCCATTCACAGATATTTCCTTTGAAATGCTTTACGACATTGAAAATATGATTTTTCAGAATGGCAAGCAGTTCGGTCTTCGTCCAACCTTTATCGTTAGCATAACCATCTTTTGAAACCCATTGCGGGCATTGTGAATGCCAGCATAAAGCGTGCCCACGCACTTTCATATTGTGGCGTTGGGCAAATTTTATCAGTCGGTCACCGTTATAATAATTAAAACTGTTGCGTGATGGTTCGGTGGCATCAAATTTCATTTCGTTTTCTGCCACTACCATATTGAAATTCTGATAGATGGTCTTTGAGTACATCTGACTGTCATCGTCAATATTAGTGTTATAGATTGATACCGCCACTCCTACATCTTTTTTCAGCTTTTCAGCATATTTCCTGATGGGCACATCTATTTCCACTGGCTCAGGGATATTACTCTCACCGATAAACTCAATGTCATCTATGTAATAATCATTTGCAACGGCACCATAATTGAAAATAATACGTACAATCCCAGAATTGGTGATGTTTACATCATGCTCGTAGGTCTGCCACTGCGAAGTAAGCTGCACTGTGGTCCAATCGCCTTGTACCGAATAGTCGCTGTTCTGATAGCAGGTTTGCAGTTGTCCGCTACCTGAAGCGCATCTTGCCTTGAAGCGGAAGGTATAGGTGATGCCCGATGTAAGTTCTGTACCGAAATTGTATGCAAACTGTTCTTTCCACGAATCACCGCTATCAGGATTTTTCAGGTGGGCACAATATCCTTTATTCCCATAACCAGGCGAAAAGACGGAAATGGAACCAGTTTTATGTCCCCATGTAGTCCATCCGCCAAGGGTGCCTCCATCAAAATTTGTCGCATCGCCTGTCAGCAGGTTTTTCTTTTCGCTTGCACACACACATTCCATACAAGCAAACAATATAATAAAAATCACAAATACCTTTTTCATAATTGGTCGTTTAGTTGTTTAGTTATACGGATTTTTATCATGATTTTCTTTAGGATTTCGAGGAGCATAGCGAGTTTATGGTGAGCATAGTCGAACCAATCCTTCTAAAACTCCTCACTAAAGCGAAGTACTTGAGCGCATTTTCAGTCGAGATTTTGGTTTGGGATAATAATCTGCAACTAAAATCCTTACCAAAATACGCTCCAGTTCGTCGCTTTTGGGGACGATTTTATTGGATCGCCCGTTGGGCTCGACATCTTAACTAAAATCCTAATAAAAATCATAAATCAATAATTTACGGAGAGCATCAGGAGATTTGCTCCCAACCGAAGGAAAGCTTTTTCGTCATCTGGTGGTTTAGTCGTTTGGTCTCTTCGACAGGCTCAGGATAAACTCAAATTGTAAATCGTAAATAATCATTGGTGGTTTAATTGTTTAGTCGGTAATAATCAAAATCTGCATACCCACCAAGTTTCTCTGTAGCATAGCAGTAGAGGAATGTGCGGTAGCCCATGAAAACGTCAAGGGTGTATTGCATCTTCAATTCAACACCAACATCCGTCCATTTCTTGCCATCGTATGAATACGACAATGTTGCTGTGTTCATGGTTTCTGATGTGGTCGTAGCGTCATAGAACTTATAACTGATGCGCAGATAAATCTTATCTTTCTTTAATTTCTGCTTGTAAACGATTTTGTTGCCATCATCGTCGAGAACAAACGATGTGCGTGGCTGACCTTTTGAGAGGCGCTGACGCACTACAAGTTCCTTTTTTCCGTCTGCATCTACTTCAACCCCAATACTCGCATAATTGCTCTGGAAAGCACATATTCCTGCACGGTCGCCTTTTGTCATTCCTTTGGCATCCATGCAAACCTCAGTAACAGGACATCCGCCAGGCAATCGCTGAGAGAGAGAATTACGTGCACGGAAAATATGTGGAGCAACGCTTGCCGTATGCAGTCGCATCCATCCCTGACGTTCAGTCAGACTCCAAGAGTCGTTTATTGGATTATGATTCCATTGCCATGCCAAATCCAGTTGCTGATTGCTGAATTCATCCGAGTGGCATATTGACGGCTGCAAGGTTCCCAATCCTTTATTGTCCTTTACCGATGCAAAGACTGGCCATCCGTCTTCCCATGTCATGTCCATAAAGACTGGAGCACGTCCGAGCGGACCCTGATCCTGAAACAGAAATGCCTGCCAAGTGCCGTCGGCACGGTCAACAATTCCTCCCTGAGCACACCCATTGGCAGTAAATCCGCCAAGTCCTTCGTTAAGAGTCTCGTAATAGATGATTTTCTTCTCCCAGTCTCCAAGAAGATTTTTTGTTCGGAAGCACACTTCCCTGCGAATGCCACCAGCAGGCCAGTCGATTACGAACAGATAGTAGTAATCGCCAACTTTATACAGATGACTGCCTTCAGCATTCAGCATGCACTTCTTGTCGGTGGCATCCACCAGCAACTGATTCACTCCACCTTCTTTTATGCCACTGAAATCAGGTGTGAGCTCGGTGATGTGTATCTTTCCATTGCCGTAAGCCACAAACGCACGACCATTATCGAAAATCAGCGCAGGGTCATGAAACATCACATTAAATTCCGTTCTGGTCCATTCCGAACGTGGCTTGCGCAAGTCGGTGGTATGATAGATATAAGTTTTCTTTTGCTCATTGGCTATAAAGCAGATGTGGAACACACCATTTACGTATCTTATGCTGCTTGCCCATGAACCGCTGCCATAGCCATGCCCACCAGAAAGAGTGGTACG
Organism: Prevotella sp.; assembly: GCA_045615485.1. Classification (GTDB taxonomy): domain Bacteria; phylum Bacteroidota; class Bacteroidia; order Bacteroidales; family Bacteroidaceae; genus Prevotella. The sequence goes on along the minus strand of JAZLEX010000010.1, from coordinate 1,053 downwards.
ATCGTTGTCCTCCAGAATATCATACACATAGTTTATAATCTCCCAATTTTTCAAGTCTGTAGAATGCATCACAGGCACTCCAGGACAAAGGTGCATTGTGGTGGAGGTCATGTAGTAATCATTCCCCACACGTATCACATCAATATCGGGAACATCGGTAAACACACCAGGCTGCTGGGCTGACGCTGGGGCAACGAAAACGAAAACTAAAACTAAAACGGCGAAATGGCAAAGCCATTGACGACAAAACTCGCCACAAGCGTTTTTTTTCATGACAGTAAGATTAATGCGTGCAAATGTAGTAAAAGTTCAGAACTTAGAGTTTAGTTCCCAGAGATTTTTTAAGATTTTTTAAATTCCGAATTAGAGGATTTATAGCGCATGAATAACAGTACTATGTTACCTTATTTTCGCTTAGAGGGCGATACAGCGAGCGTAGCGAGTGGTCAGTAACTGGGGGCAGCGTCCTCAGAATATTAGACAAAAACCTATATCCACCCCTTGGTATTGTTGCAGATGTCTCTTACGAGCCATTAATGACGCTGGTGTTTGAGCCCCTTTGTGAACAAGTTCCCAAATGTTCTCAACCACCTACATCATTACCCTATCGGGTTCTGCAACAATTCCAAGGCGATAAACCAAAATAAACCTTTTCCTCAAAACATAAATATTCCTAATCAACTGAAGCTTGCGTCATCGACTTTGTCGCTTGGTCCGTCCAAGAAAGTTGAATTGTTTATTTTGGTTTTTGTCTAAATAAACCGCATAAGTGACTACTCAGCCTTTTTGTTGTTTGGTCGTTTATGGTTGTCGGAGTATATGGAATTCTCGTGCAAAAGAGTTTATCCTGAGCATAGTCGAAGGGAACACAATGAAGCTTGCTTAATTGTTGAGGTGCAGCCGAGAATGGACGCGAAGCATCAATTATGTCGCCCATACAGGGCTTAAATGAGATAACATCCTAATACACAGGGTTAATCCATTTCATGGCTTTTCCTCCTTCGCACCTCAGCAATTGAAGCGAGCTTCATTACATTCGGTTTGTCGTCGGTT
>JAZLEX010000009.1:0-6778 GCA_045615485.1 Prevotella sp. | reverse complement strand
ACATTTTCCAAGGAAGAACAACACTTTTGAACAAAAATATACGTTTCACTCTCGTTTTTGAAAGTAATCCTCATAGCAACAAGCGTTCCTTTTACACCAAACCCCTGTGGGTCAGACGTACCTGACCCTCTGACTCCCCTCTGACTCTCTATATGGCCAAATAATTGGAGTTCAATATACAAAGGTCATAGTATGGACAACATCTTGAGTTGTTTTAATATAAACCCAAATCCACAGTAAATAAATATGAAATACAAACTTATATTTTTTTTCTTTTTGAGCTTATCGTTATTTGGATGTGACAGAGAGAAGATTGTGGACAAGTCGCGACTCACAGGTTTTGATTATCGTCTGTTTCAACTAACACCTGCCTGGGAGTTAGCAAAAGCTGTACAAGATGGCAATGTTTCTAAGATTAGAGAACTTGTGAGGAAAAATCCCGAGCTGATTAACTATCAGGATTCTATTTATGGTAACACTCTATTAATGTTGACGATTATGAACAATCAGTTCAAGCCTTTCAAAATATTGATAGAAGAGGGGGCAGATGTTAATATCCACGACACCTTTTCAGGGTCTTCTGCTATTATTGATGCCTGTGAATATGGCAATGTTCTTTACATTGAGGTATTATTGAGCCATGGTGCAGATGTTAATGATGTGGAGGTCGGTGACAGAAGACCCGGCAACGGGACAAGGTTTACGCCTTTGATGGTAGCAGCTAGTAATAATTTTAGAATGGTGAAGTATCTGATTTCAAAAGGAGCCGATATAAATTATCAAAATGAATATCATCAATCGGCTTTAAGCGAATCTGTACTAACGGATAATTATGATATTGCATATTACTTGCTTCAACACGGTGCCGATTATAGTCGTCCGATGTTCTACAGACCAGATTACAGCAGCCCAGAAGAATTACGCGATTCAACAGACAAAGGAAAACCAATATATTTAAAGGACTATCTTTTACAACCCCATAGCGATATTGTTAGTAAAAGAAAGATAAATAAAATTCTTGAATTCCTTGCGCAAAAGGAATTAAATAAAAGATAATTGAACACGGTTCTACTATCCACACAATTTATCTCAGCAAATGAAATTTTAATAGACAAAGTGTATACTACAAGTTTGAAAGGGTGCCATTTGTTGGTGAACTTGTAGGTAATTTGTCATACGAGGAAGGATTCCAGAACTACAAATACAACGGCAAGGAGATGGACAGGATGTATGGTCTTGACTGGTTGGATTATGGTGCAAGGATGTATAACCCAGCCATCGGCCTTTGGACGCAGATGGATCCATTGGCTGAGAAATACTATCATCTCAATCCGTATTTGTATTGTGCTGGAAATCCGATAAGGTTTATTGATTCCAATGGGTTAGAACCAACTCCTGCTGAGGCTGCAAGAATTGCCAAAGATGTTTACAATAAGGTTTCACAATTATCTGGTCCATGGCGCAGGGTTTCTTTTGCAGATTTAGACGTAAATTTAAGTCGTGAAAATACTGGTTTTCAATCAGCCATTTATGGTAAATGGGATGAAAAGAATAAATGCTATTCAGAATACGTTTATGCAACAGCTGGGACTAATCCTCTAAGTGCAAAAGATTGGCAAAATAATTTTTCCCAACTATTTGGAAAATCTGAGCAATACTCGCAATCTGTTGAAAATGCACAATTAATTCATGATTATTTAAAAGGTAAAGAACTTACCTATGTAGGCCATTCATTGGGCGGTGGATTAGCAAGTGCAAATTCGTTAAGAACAGGTGACAATGCCATAACCTTCAATGCAGCTGGGTTATCAGAAAAGACGAAACAGAATCTAAGACTTAATAACAATAAAGGCAATATCACGGCATATGTAGTCAATGGAGAAATCGTAAACGCAACTCAAAGCCTACTCGGATTGAAAGCCGAAGGCAATATAATAAATATTAAGCCAAAGGTGGATTTTCCAAATTTTGCGCCAATCCCTGCTCTTGTAAATAGTATCGCAAAACATACCATGATCTATACTAACTTATTTTTTTAATAATGATTCGAAATATGAGATACACTATAATACTTCTATTTAGCATATTGGCTATCGTATCATGTCACAATTCGGATGATAAATACCCGTACACTTTCTATACCCCTAAGAATTATGATGACACCGATGTAGAGAAACTAGCGCGTTATGTCTTGGATAACGACACCGTATCCATTGTACGGTTTCTGAAAGAAAACCCTGATGTAGACATTGATACCAGAGACAAGTATTTCGGGGCATCACTTTTGATGTTTGCGATTTTTAATGATCAATATGAAGCTTTCCATTGTCTTCTTGAACATGGTGCTGACCCAAATTTTCAATGTTATTATCAAAATGAAACAGCATTAAATTATGCATGTCAGCAAATCGATGACGATTATCATCATGAAAGTCGCTTTTGCAAAGAATTGGTTGAGCACGGTGCTGATGTTAATAAGCAGGAACCAATTATGGATGCCTGCATGAAGTCTCTGGAAGATACAAAACTATTAGTGGAGCATGGTGCCGACTTGGCTATCGGCAAAGAATATGGTTGCAGTCCTGCTGATATGGCGATTATTCAAACAAAACCAGAGATTGCTAAATACTTAGTTTGTGAAGCGTGTGGAATATTATATAAAGAGCCTACATATTCTTGTTGGTTGGAAGATGATATCGAAGCAATGGAAATCAAAAAATATATTGAGGATTATTTAGCGAATCATCCAGAGCAATTGAATAAAATAGAAATCAAGGTAAGAGTGGTTGAAGCAGAATAATAATTGATTTTTATCGGCAAAAAACTAACAACTACTTAAGATTATAGGGAATGGTTTTGTATCCACGAATTTTGTTGGGAGAAATGATCATTAATTTTAGGATTATAGTAAAGATTACAAATTAAGTGGAAGTGCAAAGAAACTGGCTGCATTTATTGACGACAAGAATGTCAAGGTAAATATTTCGGCGAAGCAACGGATAAAACATCAAGTGGTAACTTATTGGTTGGTGGTGCTTTTATGGGAAATAAAATGGAGGATGGAATAACAAATGCCTATCAAGAAGCCAATCCAAATGTATTAGGAGTGGCTGATGGCTATAATTCTGGAATAAACCTCTGAGGTACACCATATAAAACGATTTTACCTACATCAACTAAAGAACATAAAATATTAAAACCATGAAATTCAAGAATTTAATTATTATATTACTGGCGGCTATATCGACAATAACATGTAAGCAAAACCATAATGGAATAAATTCTCCAATAGTAAGAAACAGCATTGACAGTATTTTAAAAGCAAATATTAAAATGAATCATTTTGGAAAGACAGAAGTATTTTGGGAAGATGAATATGAGTATGGAGGAAGAAGAAAACAATGGATATATACTGATAGTATTGAAAAATATTGTAGAGAAGCGGACTTTATAGAACTATATAAACATCATGAATCTCCAATTATTCGTATGGTCGCATTTCATCTATTGTTAAAGCATTCTCCGAAAGAAGCAGTATGCTTTGCAATTGAAGACATGGATGATAGGGATAGTCTGCTTTTGGGCAGATGCGACCAAGCTCTAATAGAATTAGCTTCTAGCATAAGAACTCGAATGATTCTGCAATGGCCTAAAAAGTATAATATATCCTTAAAAGATTCTCTTGCTATTGATTCTGCTATAATTAACTCAAAACAGTAGTGTCCTAAGAAAACATTATACGAATCATTCTTAAATTCGTTTGAATATATAGTGAAATAATAACCTCAAAGAATACGACACGATGAACGGTTTGAACACTTACGACTACGGTGCACGCCAGTACGACCCAGCACGGATAACGTGGGACAGGATGGATTAGTATTGTGAGAAATATTATAATATCAATCCGTATGTGTATTGTGCAGGGAATCCAGTGAGGTATATTAATCCCGATGGGCACTGGTGAAATATTCCGTGTTTGAAAACAAACTCCACGATAAACACCTTGAATAGTATGGGTGCTTGTCTTTACCTGATGCTATGTGCGCAAAAATTTTCCGATGAGCAAGTTTATTTTACAATTTATAGAACACACCTTAAAAAAACTTTAATTTAATAAAAAAAATTGTAAGTTTAAAATAAAATTTGTACCTTTGCGGCGTGAAAATATTACCTCCACGTTCGTTATGAATAAGTTTTAAATTCGTTAAGGTTCCGTTAAGATTTCGATGATTTGCCGTTAGTTTGCCGTTAGTTTGCCGTTAGTTTGCCGTTAATTTGCCGTTAGTTTGCCGTTGCCTCATCGAAACCCTATCGAAACCCTATCGAAACCTTATCGAAGGATGAACGAAGGATGAACGAAGGCTTACATGAATTTCTCAGAGTATTGGCCAGCTCTCATCGGGCATTTGGCAGCCTGATACCAAATATTCAGCGAAAAGTTATAGGTTTGCCGTCGTTAGGATATTATTACGATATGAGATGGTGGTTTTTAACTCCCTGACTCCTAATCAACTGGAGCTTACGAAAGTTGAATTATTATTATTAACAAAATAAACAACAAGAACATGAAAAAGTACAATTTCAACGCTGGTCCTTCAATACTTCCACGCGAGGTGATTGAAAACACAGCAAAGCAGATTTTAAATTTTAACGAAACTGGTCTTTCACTTGCTGAAATCTCTCACAGAGCAAAGTATTTCCAACCTGTAGTTGATGAGGCAGAAGCTCTGATGAAGGAATTGCTCCAGATTCCTGATGGTTACAAGACAATATTCCTTGGTGGTGGTGCATCATTGGAATTTTGCATGATTCCTTATAATTTCCTTATAAAAAAGGCTGCTTATCTGAATACTGGCGTATGGGCAAAGAAAGCCATGAAAGAGGCAAAACTGTTTGGTGAAGTAGTGGAAGTTGCTTCTTCTGCTGAAGCAAACTATACTTATATTCCAAAAGGTTGGACTTGTCCTGATGATGCCGATTATCTGCACATCACAACAAACAATACTATCTATGGTACAGAAGTGCGCAAGGAATATGATGTAAAAGTTCCGATGATTGCCGACATGAGTTCAGACTTCCTTTCTCGTCCTGTTGATGTAAGTAAGTATAAAGCAATATATGCTGGAGCACAGAAGAATCTGTCAATGGCAGGTGTGACAGTTGTCATCGTTAAAGAGGATGAACTTGGAAAAGCACCTCGTCAGATTCCAACAATGCTCGACTATCGCACTCATACTGAGAATGGTTCAATGTTCAATACTCCTCCTGTAGTGCCACTCTATTGCGCATTGGAAAACCTTCGCTGGATAAAGGCTAACGGTGGTGTTGAAGCAATGGACAAACTGGCTAAGCAACGTGCAGAAATAGTTTATGGAGAAATAGACCGCAATAAACTCTTCCACGGAACAGTAACTTGTGAGGAAGATCGTTCTTTGATGAATATCTGCTTTGTGCTCAACGAGGAATACAAGGATTTGGACAAGGAATTCCTCGACTTTGCAGTCAACGAACGTGGAATGGTTGGTATAAAAGGTCACCGCTCAGTAGGTGGTTTCCGTGCTTCTTGCTATAATGCTCAGACTATCGAGGGCGTAAATGCTCTGGTAGCATGTATGAAGGAATTTGAGGCAAAACACTGACTCTGATTCTAACTCTGACTATTGACACTGACTTTGACTTTTGTGATTGTCAATTATCAATTGTCAATTGTCAATTAATGCCTTGGCATTTGAACTTCTTAACTCCACAATTTAAACTTCTTAACTCCAAAATGATTATGAAAATTTTAGTTGCAACAGAAAAACCATTCGCAGCTGCAGCTGTGAATGGCATAAGAGCAGAAATTGAAGGTGCTGGTAATGAACTTGTGCTGCTCGAAAAATATACTGAAAAATCCCAATTGCTTGAGGCTGTAAAAGATGCCGATGCAATGATTATCCGTAGCGATAAGGTTGATGCTGAAGTGCTTGATGCAGCCAAAAAACTGCAAATCGTTGTACGTGCCGGTGCAGGTTACGATAATATCGACCTTGCAGCAGCAACAGCACATAAAGTAGTGGCAGAAAATACTCCAGGGCAAAATTCAAATGCAGTAGCCGAACTGGTGTTCGGACTGCTTGTCTATGCCGTGCGCAATTTCTATAATGGCAAGAGTGGATGTGAACTGATGGGCAAGAAACTCGGTATTCTGGCATTCGGAAATGTCGGAAGAAACGTGGCTCGCATAGCCAAGGGTTTCGGTATGGATGTATATGCTTACGATGCCTACTGTCCAAAAGAGGCAATAACCGCTGCAGGCGTAATAGCTGTTGATTCACAAGATGCTTTGTTTGAAGTCGCTGATATTGTTTCTCTGCATATTCCTGCAACACCAGAGACAACCAAGAGCATAAACTATTCTCTTGTCAACAAACTGCCTAAGGGTGGGATCCTTGTCAACACAGCTCGCAAGGAAGTAATTGACGAAGAAGAACTGCTCAAACTCATGACAGAGCGCGAGGATATAAAATATGTTACAGACATCATGCCTGTTGCTGATGCTGAATTCCAGAAACTTGAAGGGCGCTATTTCTCGACTCCTAAAAAAATGGGTGCTCAGACTGCAGAAGCCAACATCAATGCTGGCATAGCAGCGGCAAAGCAGATAAATGCTTATTTTAAAGATGGCTGTACAAAATATCAAGTTAATGCTTGATTTAAAACTCTTTTATCATGAAGATTAAACCTTTCAAGGGCATACGTCCGCCAAAAGAACTTGTAGAGCAAGTTGAAAGTC
>JAZLEX010000008.1:0-6325 GCA_045615485.1 Prevotella sp. | reverse complement strand
AAATGCGCTCAAGTACTTCGCTTTAGTGAGGAGTTTTAGAAGGATCGCATCAAAGATGCTCGAAATCCTAAAGAAAATCCTGATAAAAATCTAATTCCACATTCCTAATTGTACATTGTGATTGTAAATTTTATTTGACTTCGGAAGTATTTTGATCTAAACTTCAAGGTTTCGCTATTGGTATAACACATCACCCTTGTTAAAATAGCTGAGTAGCTACAAAGCATGGTTATTATTGTTAAAAAACGTTGAAGAATATGCGTTTTTTCATGGGTTTCTTTGGCGGTTCGACATTATTTTTGTAATTTTGTCGCAAAATTTGCGACGATCTGCATCCTACTATATCGCATAAAGATTATGGAAATGTATATACACGAAAGAGATAATTGGACAAACTTCAGATGGAACGAGTCGCAGGTATCGCTCCTTCAGGAGGTGGTATGCCGAAAACAAGGATTGCTTTTTGGCAGGTTGAGTTCGCTTGGTTTTGATAGCAAGTTGCGGGCAATGGCAGAGAACTTGGCTCACGATGTGGTGTATTCTTCAGAGATTGAAGGCATACGCCTGAATGTGGATCAGGTGCGTTCTTCCATTGCCAGAAAACTGGGTATAGAGAACGTGAAATATACGGCTCCTTCGCACTATGTCGATTCTGTTGTCGGTGTGATGCTCGAAGCAGTACAACACTATGACATGACTCTCAGTAAAGAGAAATTATGTGCATGGCAAGCTGCGTTTTTTCCATCAGGTTTTAGCGAAGGTAGTCAGATTGAAGCTGGTCAGTATCGTACAAATGAGGAGCATATCATCAGTGGAATGCTCGGACGTGAGAAGATTCACTACATAGCTCCATCGCCTGACCGTGTAGAGGGAGAGATGCAGAAGTTCCTCAACTGGTTTGATACAGATGAACCCGTAAGCAGCATCATTCGTTCCGCAGTTGCTCATTTCTGGTTTGTGAGCATTCATCCATTCGAGGATGGTAATGGCAGGTTGGCACGCATTCTTTCCGACATACTACTGGCAAGAGGCGAAAAGAGTGAGTTCCGCTTCTACAATGTTTCAGCCCAAATCAACAAAGACAAAAAACACTACTATGACATCTTGGAGCGAATGCAACATGGTGATGGTGACATTACCGAGTGGCTGATATGGTACATGCAGAAGTTGATAGAAGCACTTGACGAAGCAGAAACCATCGTCACCACAATTCTCAACAAGAGTTTCTTCTGGCAGAAGGCATCATCAATACCATTGACTGAGCGACAGACACAGATGCTCAATCTTTTCCTTGATGGCTATGAGTCAAAGATTACGTCAAAGACATGGGCAACATTGGCAAAGTGCTCCAAAGACACAGCTATACGCGACATTCAAGATTTATTGGACAAGAATATCTTGGTGGAGGACATCCCAGGAGCAAAGCGACCAAGTTACTCCATTGTCTATGATGCAGAAGACCTCACGCAATTCTTTACTGAGGTGAACATCATCGAAATGAATGGTGTTCACTATCTCAAAGCATTGTTCAAAGGTAAGAAGTATGTAAACGAAAGGATTCTAAAACTCGATGCAGATAGATTTCAGAAAGGGAATCTTCCTCTTTCGAATCTTCTCAGTAAATACTGCTCGTATTTAGTTGCAAGCACTTAAGTTGGTTATTAATAAACCTTTTCATAAAACTTTATGTCCACATCAACATACAGATGGAGTATAAGACTGTTTATTTTGGTTTATCGCCTTGAAGAGTATGACAACCTTCTGTAAGAAGGTGATGATATGAGTGGGAGTTTTATTTGAAAGCTCGCTTTCAAGGAAAATCTCGTACTCACAGCATCAGGTGCTGGAAGCACATATACTCTTCAAGGGGTTTTTCTGGTTTTTGTTAGATAATAACCTACGAGCAGACATTTTACCCCAGTATTTTTCAACTGCCCCGTATAACGCTCAAGTTGAGCTTGCGACACTTGAGTAAAAAATAATTCTATATTTTTTGCGTTACTAATTTGTATTCAGCAAATCAATTTATGTATAGCCTTTATTTCCATATTCCATTCTGCAAAACAAGATGCGCCTATTGTGCATTCTATTCCACAACCTTCACAACAATCAGAGACAAGTATGTTGATGCTATTTGTAAAGAGATGAATCTGCGTTTGCCAAGCAGTCAGCGACCTTCAACAATCTATTTTGGTGGAGGCACGCCATCGCAACTCACCATCGGTCAACTCCAGCAGATAATGAAATCTATATTAGCGGTTACAAAAACTGACTCTTTCAGCAGTTCATCCGAACTCACCATCGAATGCAATCCTGACGATATTTCTGATGAATATGCTCAGGGACTGGCGAGCATAGGATTCAACCGTGTAAGCCTCGGGGTTCAGTCGTTCAATGACAGCCACCTTAAACTACTCAACCGTCGCCATAATTCAAAAAAGGTTTTCAAAGCAGTAGAACAGATTAAGAATGCTGGCATCAACAATATTAGCATCGACCTGATGTATGGACTACCAAACCAGACACTTGAAGACTGGAACACAGACATCGATACCGCTATTTCATTAGGAGTACAACACATCTCATGCTATTGCCTCACATACGAGGAAGACACACCTTTATACGAACAACTGATGAATGGAGATGTTGCCGAAATTGACGATGAACTGGCTCTGAAAATGTATGATTCTCTGATTGACAAACTTACTGCGGCTGGTTTTGAGCATTACGAGATTTCAAATTTCGCACTTCCAGGATTCCGTTCCAAGCATAATTCCAGCTATTGGAACGGCACACCTTACATTGGTCTTGGTGCAGGAGCACATTCTTATGATGGGAAAACTCGCAGCTGGAACATCTGCGATGCAAAACAATACATACGCACACTCTTATCCGACAAAAAATCACCTTTGAAATCCATTTCAGACGGAGAGGTACTTACAGACGACAACTGCTACAATGAACTGATAATGACACGACTACGCACAGCCGATGGACTCGTTCTTGCCGACATTCCAGAGAGATACAAAAACCATTTCAGCCGTTGTGCCGACCAGTATTACAAACGCGGCTTACTGTCAAAACAAAATGGAATTTGCAAAATCACCCGCAAAGGACTGTTCATCAGCGACTCTATACTTTCATCCTTATTCGTTTAATAAATTATTATGAAAATACTCGGAAACATTATTTGGTGGATATTTGGCGGACTGGAAGCCGCCATCGGTTATTTCACAGGCAGTTTGGCATTGGCATGCACAATCATTGGCATTCCTTTCGCGCTGCAAACATTCAAGATTGGCTTATTGTGCTTATGGCCTTTCGGTTCAGAAGTCAATGAAAGTGATGGTCGAAACGGATGTATTTGTATTCCTATGAATCTGATTTGGATAATCTTCGGAGGATTATGGTCTTGGTTCATGCACATAATTTTCGGGCTCTTGCTTTGCATTACGATTATCGGCATTCCTTGGGGAAAACAGCATTTCAAAATGGCAGGTCTTTCACTCACCCCATTCGGCAAAGAAGTGAAATTAGGAATCTCCTCTTCACATTAACCTAAATCGTTCATTAGACTGCTATGCGCTAATGACCAATTCGGGATTAACAAAAAAATTACACTATTTTTCTCAATAATGCAAGACAATCAACACGCAAAATTTTTTCTCCCAAGGGAGATATTTTTTGCAAAGCCTTATTTTGTCCCTTCGACTAAACGACCAAACAACCAAATATTAAAAAATCATAAATCCCTAACCCCTAACCTCTAACCTCTAACCTTTTTTCTTATCTTTGCGCAATAAATTGGCTATAAATGAAAATATTTCACATTTTATTGGGTGATAACGTGAAGAAGAATCTGGCCTCCGTACTGGATTTGACGAATAAAATTGCTCCCGAAACCGAGAATATTGTGCTGACAGACAAGCATATTGACGTGCCTTCAGCAGAGGTGAAACAGGTGAAACTGAAACGTTTCGGTTGCATCTTCAACAGGAACATTTTTTTACAGTTGCTTTACAAGGAGATGCCAGATATTGTCCATGTTCACGGTAGCTGGTGCCGCACCAGTGCAGAATTCATGAAATGGGCTCATCAACGTGGGTTCGTAACATTTTATTCTCCATACGGTGGACTGATGATGAAGGAAATAAAAACCAATCTGTGGAAGGAGAAAATCTGGAAACTGTTGGGCTATGAGTTGAACGCCTTGAGGATTGCCGACTACGTTATTGCCCGTAAAAGCAAAGAGGCTGAGCAACTGAAGCCGCTCGGCAGGAACAAGATTATAAAACTGGCTGATGACAACATAGTGGAACTCTACACAAAGGCTAAGATGCGCAAGGTTTCACGCGAGGTGACGATAAAAACCCTGTATGTGCTGCATCAGCAGTTGCACGACCTGATACATTCCCATCCAATGACACAAGTAAAACTGACCGAGAGAGAGCAGTCGCAGTATAATACTTTCTGCAAGGCTCAGCAGTTGACCGAGATCGTGGGTTCAAAGTATGATGTGCCACACTACAACGAGAATGATGCTTACGAGGCAATCTACAAGATGATAAGAAAACTGAAAACCGATATTGCAGCAAAGACTGCCACGATGAACGATGTATTCCAGTTGATGGCTACCATCCAGAACAATGACTACGATGAGGACAAGCTTGTGACCTCGCTCAAGCGTGATAAGATTTTCGATTTCACATGTCGCATAATGCAGATTGGCGACGAGTTGTGTGGTTTGGAAAAAGGTTTTATGCCATGTTTGCCACTCAACGACAACAAAACGGTGAAACTCAAATTGCAACTGATTAGTTAGTCGTTTGGGAAATTAGGAGATTAGGGGAATTAGAAATTGGGAATTTCTCATTCCACATTTCTCAATATAACCGCAAAACCGTAAAACTGTATAACCATACAACCGTATAACCGTACAACCGTACAACCGTATAACCGCAAAACCGTAATTAAATGATTGATATTAAACGCTGGGAACAACTTTTGGAAGAAGAAAAGTTTGCTGAAGCTTCGGGGCTCTGTCCGTTAGAAGAAGCAAAAGAAATGGCTGATAATGGGAACGGCTTGGCAGCCTTTGCCGTTGCCGCATTCTACTATCATGGACTTGGAGTCAAGCAATCAATAGGAAAAACATTAAAGTATTGCAACATGGCTGAAAAGTTTGGCTATGAAAGAGCCAGACTTTATAAGAAACACTGGATAAAGGCTGAAATCTCAAAAAATATCATCGGGATGGTGACATTCTTTGAAATGTTTATCTGCCTGCCCGCAGTACTTGTGCTTGGTATCTATTGCATCAGCAACTTTACAAACTATTCCGACAGTACAAAAATGTGGCTCGGCATTGCCCTGGTAGCCCCTATTGCTGCAACTATCTGGCTGATGCGCTTCTTGCTGAAGCATATCAACGTGGGACTGATGAGGGTGAATATCTTAGGTTATCTGCTACCTATATTCGCCATTCCGCTGACATTGCTTTTCATGGCAATTGTTTATTCGGTTTTTTTCTTCGCAATAACAGAATTATAAAAAGCAAATAAGAAGCTCGCAACATCGCCTACTGGCGCGTTGTTGACAAAGATGGGAAGGTCATAGACGAACAGAAATTTTAGGCATACGCAAATCCTACTCCATAGTAACTCCATGAACCAATAGTTGATACAAAGGCAGTCGGAAACGGCTGCCTTTTTTCTTTTTAGGAATTGCGATGCCTCAACCACTACAATCACAAACGGACAAGTAAAGGATCAGTGGAAAAATACTGAGGGGAAAAATACAATAAGACTTGTCTGGAAGACAATATCTTAGGACTCCGCTTGCGCCTGAGGCTTTGCCGAAGAAAAGCCACGAAGTGGATTAATCCAGAACGTATGATTATCTAATAAAAACCAGAAAAAAAACCTTGAAGAGTATGATAACCTTGGCTTTGCCGAGCCTGTTGTCGCTCGGGATTGCTTGAAAGTGAACTTTCAGACACTCCTCTCGCTTATACAGCCTTCAAAGAAGGTGATGGCATGAATGCAACCTAAATTGTAAATACACTAAATCGGACTCGGAGCTTTGCTTAGTTTATGCTGAGCCAGTCGAAGTGCCTGAGCACCTACGGCGCGCAAGAAATAAATAGTAAATAGTAAATAGTAAATTGTAAATCTGCTCGATTTTGAGTAACTACTCAGCCTTTTTGCGGTGTAGTTTTCAATGTATTATCAGTTGAGGAATAAACATAATCTCAAATTTTTTGTGTTAAATAATCATAAATGGGATGTTTTGTAAACTATATTAATTTTTGCATAAAACGTCTTTC
>JAZLEX010000007.1:0-8563 GCA_045615485.1 Prevotella sp. | reverse complement strand
GAAAGCATCCAACTGACGACAAACCGAGAGCAGAGGGAAAGCTTGCTTTCATTATGCCGAGGTGCGAAGGAAGAAGACAATAGTCAACACGAAGGCTACCATAAGAGTTCATATCATTTTATAATTTATAGAACACACCTATAAAGTGTGACATACGGACCGGCTCCCTATCATCAACGATAACCCTTCGACAAACTCAGGGCAGGCTCACGATAATGATGGTTCGACAAGCTCACCACAAGTTAACTGTTGCGAATTATTAATTATCAATTATCAATTGTCAATTATCAATTGTCAATTATCAATTAAGGCTTGCCTTAACTCAGCCTTAAAGCAGCCTTAAAACAGGGATAAGTCAGGGTGAACGGCTTGTTTGTGCCTTTTATATCTCAGATATAAACCCCTGATAAGGCAGCTATCGGCTTTTGATAGGGCAGACCAAATCCGAGTGCAAAGGTAGTGCGAAATCCATAAAACCGCAATTGGTTGTTAACGATTTTTTAATGCACTTTTTTCCCTATACTATTAGTATAGAAATTTTACATAGGTACTCAAATCAGCCAAAATTCGTTAAAATGTTCCTTTTGTTCCCTTTGTTCCATAGGTTTTCAGCAAATTTGGAAAAAAACAACCAACGATAACCCTTCGACCCTTCGACAAACTCAGGACAGGCGAGGCTCAGGGCAGGCTCATGATAACGATGACCACTGACTACTGACACTGACTGCTGACTCAAAGTCTCCCTAAGGGAGATTTAGAGGGTCTCCATTATTAATTATTAATTATTAATTCATGATTTACTTATGCTTTCTTTTTTTGGTATTTTTTTTCTTTTTATATATATTATATTATTATCTTTCAAAAAAAATTTAAATTAAAATTTAAATTTAAAAAAAGTTTCCTTAAACCCTACTGAAAATCAGCCACTTAGCGAATCTGCGGCGAAAAACGTTCAAAAATGGCGAAAATGCATGGAACAAAAGGAACAAAAGGAACATTTTTGCTGCATTCATGAACCTCTTGCGCGAATAATAAGAAGCACTCTGACTGCTGACACTGACACTGACGATGACGCTGACTATTGACTCTGACTACTGACTATGCCTACTGTCATTTCAGCCATAAAAAAGAACACCCGGCTGGCATTGGGATTGTTCCCTCACCAGTCGGGTGCTACTTATAAATGATTTTCTATTGATTTATTATTGCCTAGTGGTTACCAAGCGTAAGCATCGTTCTCATAATCCTTACCTAAATCTTCATTGATTTTCATGCTTTCTTGACTTTTGCAGAGCATGTGTGAGCAGTGAATCTTTCTCACCTTCATGGTAGGTGCTTTATATACTTTTTTCATATTCCTAAATGTCTAAATTCCTTCCTTCGACTCGCTCAGGAGCCATTTCCTAATTTCCTAAATTCCTAAATTCCTAATTTCCTACTTTCCTACTTCTGGTAAATCTTCTTTCCGTTCTTGATCACTATACCCTTGTAGTTGTCGTTTACACGAACACCATTTATGTTGTAGGTCTTAGAATTGTCAATTGTCAATTGTCCATTGTCAATTGTTTTAATACCCGTAGTTTCTCCGTCATTAAAGTCAAACGTGAACGCCTTGGCGCCAGCAGAAGCGGTCAGAATCAGGTAAGCCTTGTTTGCACCGATAGACTTGCCGTTCCACAGGTAGAAGCCCACGCTGTTCTGGCCTAATGACAGGGCATACTGGTTTGCGCCGAGTGTCTTTCCCTCGTCAGTACCTTCAAGAATGTTTGGGGCAGAAGCAGCTGTCTTGTTGCACGATGGCATCAGGGTGATGTCGCTCGTGCTGGCCTTCAGTATCACTGGTTCGCTCTGGTGAATGATATTGCCTACGCTGGTCAGTTTCAGCACATCCGTTTCCTCACCAGTCTTCACTTCGCCAGCGTATGCCTTTGCTTCGCTTGGAACTTTGTAAGCTCCCTCGCTGGTGAAGAAGGTGGAGTAGTAGCGGTCGGTGTGGTCGGGGTCCTGGTTGGCTTTGAGCTTGAAGGTGTGGGCGAAGTCTATTCCTATGTATTCCTGGTCGCTGAGGGCGTATTCGTGCACGTTGCCATTGACGTTGAGGAGGATGTTGTTGCCGTCGAACGTCACCGTTGCTCCTTCGCCCAGCAGGTAGCTCTCGTCCACCGTCGTGTTGCCCACGAGCAGGGCATCGGCGTCATACTTGGCCTTCGCAGTCAAAAGTGATTATGCCGTAATCCTTCTCTGTATTGTACACATTATTGGCATCATTGTAAGTAGCGCCAAAGACATATGGATGATATGGCGTTATCTTTTGATGATCAGATGAGCGGTACACAATCTGGTTGTTTTCAGGTGTCGGCAAGGTGTTAAGTTCCGTGTTTTCTTGCGCGTGTGCCAGTCCTGCGCTGAGCGTCAGGAGGGCGAAAAAAAAGAATAAGTCTTCGCATAATATTGAGTTTTTATTTTTCGATACATTCTGGGTGAAGCAGGAAATCCAGCAAGCCGATGATGAGCACGCCTTGTTCGTTGTACCAAGGCAGCACATCATTCTTCTGAATCAATATTTTCTTGAAGGAGTCGCCTATTGCCATAAACGATTGCTGTTCCTGCTCTATTTTCTCGCGGTTGGGCAAATCCCAAGCCGACTGGATATAGTAACGCAAACTGCCCTTGTTGGCGACAAAATCCACTTCCAGCTGCTTGCGCACTGGTTTGCCGTTATCCGACACATTCACTTCCACCATGCCGACATCTACGGCAAATCCGCGAATCAGCAACTCATTGTAGATGACATTCTCCATGATATGGTTCTCCTCCTGCTGGCGGAAATTGATACGAGCATTCCTCAAACCAACATCCGTGAAATAGTATTTCTGAGGAGTACTGATGTATCTGCGCCCTTTGATGTCATAACGCACGGCTTGGTCGATGAGAAAAGAATCTTGCAGATAGTCCAAATATTTTTCTATGGTATTTTGAGAAACGGACTTGTTCTTGGCAGTTTTCATGGTGTTGGCAATACGCAGAGGATTGAGCAGACTGCCAATGTCAGAAGCTACAATATCGGTCACATTTGCCAATTCATTATCTGCCCGCAGACCGTATCGCGCGACAATGTCCTTCAGATACACCTTGCGAAACAGGTCTTTCAGATATTGCTGTTTGGCGGCATCTGTAGTACGTTGCAGAACCAGCGGCATTCCCCCGTACCTGCAATATTCATCCCATGCGCTATGTTTGTCGCCGTCATATACGGAATAGAATTCCTTGAACGACAGAGGGTGGACGTTTATCTCGTCGCCACGGTCGCCAAATTCGGTGGCGATGTCAGAAGATAGAAATTTCGAGTTGCTTCCAGTGACATACACATCTATGTTCGGTATGTGCAGAAAGCCGTTCAGCACATCAACAAAATCATCGGCTTTTTGTATTTCGTCGAGCAATACATAATACCGATCCGAAGAGGTGATTCGTTTTGTCACATAACTATACAGGGCATCTGCCTGCCTGTATTGGCGATTCCTGAAATCATCCAATGCCAAGGTGATAATGTGATCTTGCGGAACATCGTGCTCTATCAGATGGCGTAAAAACAGGGTGAATAGCAAATAAGACTTACCGGAACGTCGCAATCCGGTTATGATTTTTACCTGTCCATTCCACTGCTTTTCAATCAGTTGATTAAGATATATATCCCTTCTGATTTCTTTCATACATACTCACTTACTGAAAATTTTTGCAAAATTACACTTTTTTTTTCAATTACGCAAATCCATTTGCAAAAAACGGAATGTTTGCCGTTAGTTTTTAGTCCGTTGACTCTCAATCATCAACTCTCATTTCATTACGTTGTGTTTTTTATTTATCTTTCACCTTGATATATTCCACGCTCTTCGGCGAGTAGAGGATAATCTCCTTGCCGTCCTTGTCGGTGACGATGAGGGCAGGACCGTCCTGCTTTGTGCCGATTGTGCCTACAGCGGATCCTACGTTAAAATCCTGTGCCATCGCCGTGCTGCATACCGTCAGCATTAGGGCGAAGAGTAAAAGTAATTTTATCGTATTGATTGTTATATACTGACCTTACAATTTTTTGCAAAATTACAAAAAATCCTGTAACTCTTTGCGATTCCTTGCAATTATTAACAATTATTTGTGTTTTTCATTGACCGCTAGTTGAATCCACCCAATTTGGTGAAAAAATCTTAATTTTTCGATTTTTATTTTATTATTGTCAATTATTTTGAAAAAATGCTGTATTTTTGCAGCGGCTCAGTGAGCCCATTATTGGGTGAGGTGGGCCAAAATCTTATTGGTTTCGGCAGATGCTCGCATGAGCAGAAGCCGATGAAAAGACGTAAAGTTGTTATCTTCTATGCTCAAATCTGGAAAATTTGAAACTTACGAGAAGATGATGCACGAAGCGTCGCGTGGTGATTATATTCAAACCAAATATAATCCGCTGCGTGGGCTAACTGAGTGCTAATCCTCGTAAGTGGTATTCCAGAACCTGAGCTTGGGATTGGCGAGAACATTAAGTCACCCACGCTCTTTTCATATCTATACATTAACAAAAAGCAAACGTAATTCCAGGCATAGGGTGGCAGTCTGGAGGATGAGGTATTAAAGGTTGCGCCCGACACGTATAAGGGATACAAAGATGAAGAAAATTTTATCAACAACTATTCTTTTAATGATTGCTACTATTGCTTCAGCACAAGATGTAATAGTGAAGAAAGATGGAAGCACAATCCTAAGCAAGATTATCAAGGTTGGTGAAACTGAGGTTGAATATAAAAAATTCAAGAATCAGCAAGGTCCTACTTATACTATCAGTACAAGCAACATTCAAGCAATCAACTACGAGAATGGCGACAAGGATACTTTTGAATCATCAAGTAATAACCAAACAATAGAAAGTGCGACAGAGGCTTCTGTTCCTGAACCAATGTCACAAGAAGCTATAGAAAAGAACAAGCAAGCAATAGCAGAGTTCAATAGCAGAACCTTGAAATATATAGGTAAAGATATTAAGAAAAATGCAAAAGGCTCCATTAAAACCTTGGGAATTTCACCAAATTCCATCATGGAAGATGATAACATTAAAATATCATTTGAAATGGAAAAGGTGGTCACCTTTCTAACATCTTGGACTCTTAAACCCAAAAAAGTCGAACATATGGCATTAGATGGATACATAGGTTCTGAACAATATGCAAAATATGCATTTTACATAATAGCAAAAATTGCAAATAAAACCAATAAGATTATGTATGTAGATTTGGCTAATTGCTTTTCAATTTTAAAGGGTGAGGCAGAACCTTATTATGTTCCATCAGCGACTCAAACAACTACTGGAAGTTCTTCAGGAGCATCGGTCAATGCAGGTGCCATTACTGGTGCTTTAGGAATAGGAGGCGCGTTGGGCACATTAGCTGGTGGAGTTAACGTTGGAGGCGGTTCTTCATCTGCCACAACTAACATAACATATTCTCAAAGGGTGGTGTCCATACCTCCTATGTCAACAAAAAAACTTGAAGGTAAATACATTGGAGTAGGTACGATTTATAATGGCAATACAGAGGTTTTTAAAAACATATTTTATGACTCTTATCCTTCAGAATTTTTCACGCAGGACAAAAAAAATCGAAAAGTACCTCTTGGACTCAAAAGAGGGCAAATCATAAACGTTCCAGAAGAAAAAATGGCCTACCCTTTAGGAATGTCATATACCTATTCGTTTAGTGAAAATATCTCAAGCCCACAATCAATCAGAATCGATTTAGGGGTAACAAGCAGAATGGGTGTAGCATGTGTATCTTCTTATGGGATTGAAATGGATAAGTTTGACGCTACAGAGAATCCATTATTCTATTATGATTTATATTATTAAAAGCATATCTATTCATAAATCTCAATTGCGAAAAATATTGATGGTCAAAGGAAAATCGGATGTATTCGTCCCATAATTCTAAACTTAACAACTTCAAAAGATAACCAATATGACAGATATTTTCAAAACTATTTTTCAACAAATGAACGCATCGTTTATCAGTTGTGCTATAATTTCTGTACTTTTTGTTTCGGTCTTCTCTTTCGAGACAATAACAGCACAGACCCAGCAAAATAAAAGAGTGGAATTTTGGAAGATGACCAAGAAGTATGATGCAAAAAGGAATGTAACTACAGTTTCAGGGAATACAGGTCTTTTTATTACACGAGTGCGCGAAGTATGTTATGATTCCGATGCTGAAGGCTTTTCGTTGAATAATGGTCATTTGACACTTTCCTCTAATGCGAATGGGGTCGTTAATTATATTGGCACTGAATGTTTTGGGGGTAGTTGCGAATATACATTTTCCGATTCAGATGGATATTTGAATATTAAGGATGGAAGTAATAACGTGTATGTATTCGTAAGATCCACGATTCAAAATGGTAAGAAAGCAAAACTATTGTCCAATACAGGAACTTCGTCTGGCGGTTCTTATTCAACATATTCAGGATCTAACGGCAGTTCCAACAACTCCATTTCCCGAACGAGACCTAACAATCCTGGAAGTAAGAAAAAAGAAATGACGTGTCCATATTGCAAAGGGCAAGGGAGCGTTAAGAAATCCATAGTAATTGCCAACTATGGTGTGAAGGACGAATATTGGACTTGTCCCGAATGTGGAGAAAGATCCATTACACGACATGGTCATATTTTTTGCTCACATTGCCATGGAACAGGTAAAATTAGTTATTAACAATAAACATAAAAAGTCATGAAAGAAAAGAAATTATTTTTGCTACTTGCATTATTTGCAGCAACATTGCTTTGTTCAAATTCAACGTATGCACAAAAGGTTCGATATGTTCGAACAAAAACCATTGATTATAACGGTATTGAGCGCAAAGAAGGCAAAGTGCATTATTTTGAATTTTCAAATAATGGAAACAAGATTGCCGATAGGAGTTACGAAAGTGAAGATTCTTACTACCAGTATGATCATATGGAAAATGGTAATAAAATATTTTATAGCCATCAACGTGCTTTTGGCATTGCTGGTGACGCCATTTCGGGATATTCTGAAGTTAATCAGATTATTACCAATAAATATTCTTACATTGTTGCACTGCCAGATTTAAGCGTTTTTAATAAAGTATCGCTGAATTCGAACACAGGCAAGCCCAATTGGGTACAAGTTTTCGAGAGACAAGCTGAACCGAGCAAGGGTAACCTATATCGCTAACGCGGTTCGTATAGGTCACAGTGGACATATTTAGGGGTCACAGGGACAGGTTTCTGTGACCCTTTTTAGTCCGTCTTATTTAAGGTGAATAGTGGATTAAATAAATTCAATTATTAATTATTAATCGTTAATTCATTAATGCAGTTTTTTTCTTATCTTTGCACCGCGATTATAAAATTTTCAAACAATGGCAACAATATTCATTACAGGAGGCTCCACTGGTATAGGAGCCGCATGCGTACGGAAATTCATCGGTCAGGGATGGAACGTTGGATTTATGGACATTAATGGTGCGGATGCCGTAAGGCTCGCACAAAGCCTCAATGCCCCCGACAAGCTACTGTTCGTCAAGGGAAGCACTTGTAGCAGGGCCGATATCCACGAAGCCGTTACTGCCACAACGGAGCGCTTCGGATCCATCGACAGCGTCTTTGCCAACGCGGGCATCCACCAGAGCAACACCCTTCTCAACATCAGCGACGAAGAGCTGGACACAATAATCCAAACAAACATCTACGGTACGGTTAACACCCTTCGCGAGGCGGTGCCAGAGCTGGTCAAAGCTGGAAAGGGTTCTGTGGTCATCAACGTGTCCGACCAGTGGTTCATCGGCAAAGCGCACAGTTTTGCTTACGGCCTCACGAAGGGAGCCTTAGGGCAGATAACCCGAAGCCTGTCCATCGACCTCGGCCCTATGAACATCAGGGTAAACGCCGTGTGTCCGAGCACCATAGCCACTCCCCTCGTTGACAAGATTTTCGAAAAATACTGCAGGCAGAACGGATGCAGCGTCGATGATTGCTGGCGTGAAGAAAATGCCCTGTTCGCAAGGGGCAGCGCAGGCACGCCTGAAGAGGTGGCGGAACTGGTGTATTTCCTCGCCTCGGACGCATCAAGCTTCTGCACGGGGGGCCATTACCTCGCCGACGGAGGCTTGGTGGCCAAATAATCGAGGTTAAGAATTGTTAAAGTGTAAAAGAATTTTCTTGGTAACTACTCAGCCTTTTTGAGTAGCATAAACATCACGACTTCAAGGGAAGACTAAAAGTTAGCCTTCCTTTGAAATCAAATCTTCGATAAAAGTGGATTTTGGTGCCATATCGGAAATAAGTTGATATAAGGCTTTGAATTTTGAGATGTTGTTCCTTTTCGCAGTTTCAGTAATAGAGTGGAAGACAGCGAACTGTTCTGCCCCTCTGTCCGTCCTGAAGCATCCGGAGACTTTCGCCTTTACTTTCAATACTCTGATTGCGCTTTCACTGGAGTTGTTGTGATGCGGCACTTCATCGTGTTCCAGAAATGTAAATATGTAGTCTTCGCAATTTATC
>JAZLEX010000006.1:0-11427 GCA_045615485.1 Prevotella sp. | reverse complement strand
CTTATGAGATAAAAGCTCTGTAGGAGCGTAATAACATAGCGTAGTGCGATAGCGCTACGTAATTGAATCGGTAGTCCTCTAAAGTCCTGTAGGGACGACATAATTCCATATTGTAGTTGCCGATGTTGGTCAGACGTACTTGTCTCCTTGGTTCAAAAAGGCTGAGTAGTTACATTTGAATTCAGGATTGGTTAATTTCTGTTAAAAAGTAGGAAAAGTAGGAAGGCTAAACGCGATTTTTGAACCATTTGAACCATTTGAACTTTTTGAACTTTTTGAACTTTTTGAACTATTTGAACGGGCATTTCACCATTTTTGAACAATCTGATCAAGGATGGAAAAAAGTTCTGCGCTTGTTTCGGAACGGAGCATTTTTATTTTTGTCTCGCGGAAATTCGGTATCCCTTTGAACAATGGGGAGGATGCCAGATGACGACGAGTGTGAAGAATGCCGCGGTACTCATCAATACGGTTGATATTTATCTGTAACAGTTCTTTGAGAATATTGATTTTTTGTATTGTCGTCAAAGGACTGTCTATGCCATTGAGATAATTTCTTATGTCCTGAAAAATCCAAGGTTGACCGAATGTAGCTCTTCCAATCATTACTGCATCAACACCATATTGTTCAAACCGTTGTTTCACCATTTGTGGGGTGGTGATGTCACCATTGCCGATGATAGGTATTTTCATACGGGGATTCTTCTTCACCTCACCTATAAGAGTCCAATCGGCTTCGCCTGTGTACATCTGCGAACGTGTACGTCCATGAATGGTCAGAGCTTGTATCCCACAATCTTGCAACTGTTCTGCCAAGTCAACAATTACCTTATTCTCCTTGTCCCAACCAAGGCGTGTCTTTACGGTTACAGGCGTTTTTACGGCATTGACAACATTTCGTGTTATTTCGAGCATGAGAGGGATGTTTTGCAGCATTCCTGCACCAGCACCTTTTGATGCAACTTTTTTTACAGGGCAACCAAAATTCAAGTCTATGACATCAGGACCAACGCTCTCGACAACCTTGGCAGCCTCAACCATTGACTCAACGCTCTTTCCGTAAATCTGAATGCCCACAGGACGTTCTTCGTCATTAATCTGGAATTTGCTGACGGTGCTTTTTATGTTGCGGATAACTGCATCTGCATTGACAAACTCCGTATATACCATCGATGCACCAAAGCGTTTGCAGAGCATACGGAACCCCACATCGGTAACATCTTCCATCGGTGCAAGGAAGACAGGATATTTCTCAAATTGCAGTTTGCTGAATAAAGACATTGATAATTTAATTTACAATTTACGATTTTGCGGTTTTACGGTCCTTACAACCTTATAACCTTACAACCTATAAGCGTAGCGACCGTATAACCGCTCAAGTTGAACTTGCGAAACTTGAGTAGATTTATCCCTTGAGTATTTTTTTTATGTCGTTGAGTTTGTTGAGTGCTTCAACAGGAGTTAGGTTGTTGATATCGAGTTCTATGATTTCATCGCGTATCTGGCTCAGTACAGGATCATCCAACTGGAAGAATGACAATTGCGCACCTTCCATAGGAGAGTTTAGGGATGCGAGTTTGGAATTCAGCATAGAGTCTTTCCTTATGCTGCTTGTGCTGTCCTCCAAATGCTGGAGTACAATGTTTGCCTTTTTCACTATGCTTGGCGGCATACCTGCCAACTGTGCAACATGAATACCGAATGAATGTTCAGAGCCACCGCGTTCAAGTTTGCGAAGGAAGATTACTTTGCCATCAATTTCCTTGACGCTGACATTATAGTTTTTAATACGCTTGAAACTCTTTTCCATCTCGTTGAGTTCGTGGTAATGTGTGGCAAAGAGAGTACGTGCCTTTGCACGTGGCTGCTCATGGAGATATTCCACAATAGCCCAGGCAATGGAAATGCCATCGTATGTGCTTGTGCCACGTCCCAATTCATCAAACAACACAAGACTGCGTGGTGAGACATTATTCAGTATGTTTGAAGCCTCGCTCATTTCAACCATAAACGTGGATTCACCGAGAGAAATATTGTCAGAAGCACCAACACGAGTAAAGATTTTATCTACCAGTCCTATGCGAGCACTTTCGGCAGGAACAAAGCAGCCAATTTGTGCAAGCAGGACTATTAAGGCTGTTTGCCTCAGCAGTGCCGACTTACCAGCCATATTCGGACCAGTAATAATCATTATCTGCTGTTTGCCAGTATCAAGATAGACGTCGTTAGGGATGTAGCGTTCACCGATTGGCAATTGAGTTTCTATTACAGGATGACGTCCTTGTGTGATGTCTAAAACATCCGTATCATCAATGATAGGGCGGATGTAGTGGTTGCTCTCTGAAACTTTTGCAAAAGAAAGAAGGCAATCAATAATTGCTACTATGTTTGCATCCACCTGGATAGTAGCAATATACTCTGCCATGTCGGTGATGAGTTCGATAAAAAGCCTCGATTCTATCGAAAGAATTTTTTCTTCTGCACCAAGGATTTTCTCTTCATACTCTTTCAGTTCTTGTGTTATGTAACGTTCAGCCTGAGCAAGAGTCTGCTTGCGAATCCATTCGTCAGGCACCATGTCTTTATAGGTGTTACGCACTTCAAGATAATATCCGAACACGTTGTTGTAGCCAATCTTTAGACTGTTGATTCCTGTCTTTTCTATTTCGTTCTCCTGAAGTTTGAGCAGATAGTTTTTCCCGTTGTGCAGAATATTGCGCAATTCATCAAGTTCATCGTTGTAACCATTCCTTATCACTCCACCTTTGTTCACCAAAACAGGAGCATCAGGAGCAATTTCTTTGTTGATTCTCTCACAAAGACTGCCGCAAGTATCTATTTTGTCGCCATAATGTTTGAGCCGTGGATTGTCGGCTTCCTGACATGCTAGTTTTATGAGAACCAATGCTTGCAGAGCATTTTTCAGTTGGAGAATATCACGTGGCGAAACTCTGCCAACTGCGACTTTAGACACAATGCGTTCAAGGTCACCAATGAGAAAGAAGTTGTTCTCGACGACTTCCCTGAATTCAGGATTACGGAAAAAGTAATCCACAATTTCCAAACGCTCGTTTATCTTTTTGGCATCCTTCAGAGGGAACATAATCCAACGAGCCAGCATTCTGCCTCCCATAGGAGTGGTGGTCTTGTCAATAACATCTTTCAATGAGCATCCGTCAGGACTCATCGGGGCAAGCAGCTCAAGATTCCGTGCGGTGAAACGGTCAATTCTTACATATTTCTCCTCTTCGATTCTTGAAATTGACGTGATGTGGGCAATATGGGTATGCTGTGTGAGTTCAAGATATTGCAGGATAGCCCCACTGGCGATGATACCATTTTTCAGATGGTCGATACCAAACCCCTTCAGGTTTTTCACAGCAAAATGATTGAACAGTCTTTCTTTAGCATTCTGCTCTGTAAACACCCAGTCATCAAGTTCGAAGCAGCAATATTTAGTCCCAAAAATGTTTTCAAAATCATGCTTACGGTTTTTATCGTAAAGTACTTCCTTCGGGGCGAAATTAGTCAGCAGTTTCTCAATGTAATCGTAAGTTCCTTCAGCCGTCAGGAATTCCCCTGTAGAAATGTCGAGCAATGAAATGCCACAACCAGTTTTTCCAAAATGCACAGCGGCAAGGAAATTGTTTTTCTTGTGTTCGAGTACATTGTCGGCAAGTGTCACTCCAGGAGTCACAAGTTCGGTAATACCACGTTTTACAAGTTTTTTCGTCAGTTTTGGATCTTCAAGTTGGTCGCAGATGGCAACACGCTTACCAGAACGGATGAGCTTTGGTAGATAAGTGTCTAAAGCATGATGCGGAAAACCAGCCATAGCCGTACCAGAGGCAGTGCTACCAGCAACGCTACTTCTGCGGGTCAGAGTAATGCCCAAAATCTTGGACGCCACTTCAGCATCATCACAATAGGTTTCGTAAAAATCTCCACATCTGAAAAGCAGCAGGGCGTCAGGGTGTTTTGCCTTCAGCTCAAAAAACTGCTTCATCATAGGAGTTAGCCCATCTTTATCTTTCATGATTTGGTTGTTTGTATTAGAAATACTTGATTTCTGAGCCTTCAATTTCACTTAACAAGAGATTTGCCAAACGCGATGTGCCGAGACGGAACCATTTGTTTGTGCACCATTGCTCACCAAGCACCTCTTTCACTATCGTGTAGTAAATAATAGCATCCATAACAGTGTTTATACCACCTGCAGGTTTGAAACCAATCTGTATTCCTGTTTGATCGTAATATTCCTTTATAGCCTGGCACATTACGTATGCAGCTTCAGGTGTAGCCGATATTTTTTCCTTTCCCGTAGAAGTCTTGATGTAATCAGCACCAGCGTACATTGCCAAAATTGATGCTTTCTTGATGTTGCTCATAGAACCCAGACAGCCTGTCTCAAGAATCACCTTCATGGCGCAATCGCCACAAATCTGTTTCAGTTCGCTGATGTCATCACAAACACCTTCATAGTCTTCGCTGAGAAATTTGCCAACAGGCATTACGATATCAATCTCATTGGCTCCATCCTTTATGGCAAGAGCAGTTTCAGCAACTTTCACTTCGATTACAGCTTGAGAAGACGGGAAACTGCCTGATACACACGCAATGTTTACTCCCTCAACATCGAGAGTCTCTTTCACAACATTGGCAAAGCAAGGATAAACGCATATTGTTGCCACATGAGGCAGGTTGGGATAATCACCGTCAAAGTCGTTTACTCTCTGGGTAAAAGCCATCACACTACTATCCGAATCTGTAGTCTTCAGAGTGGTCAGTTCTATGCTTCCCATAAGGAACTTTTTTACTTCAAGATTGTCATTTTCAGGAACTTTTTCGGTCAGGATTTTCTTTACGGCAGCCTGCACTTCTGCATCGCTGATGTTCGTGTTGTACTTGTTTAAAGCTTCTTCATATTTACTCATAGTGTTGTGAGTGTGAAGGTGTTTGTTGCCTTCGATTTCTTTAGAGTATGCCATAATTTTTATTCTTTGTTTTTAGTATCGATACAAATTGTTACTGGACCATCGTTGACCAGCGAAACTTCCATTTCTGCTCCAAATTCACCTGTGCCAACAGGTTTGCCGAGTTTAGCCGTACAGTCATTGCAAAACTTATCATACAACTGCCTTGTGACAGCAGGATTTCCTGCCCTGAGATAAGAAGGTCGGTTTCCTTTCTTATAGGAAGCCCACAATGTGAACTGGCTTACAATCAGCAGTTCACCATCAGTGTCGAGGACGGATTTGTTCATCACTCCATTCTCATCGTTCATGATGCGCAGATTGACAATCTTGTTTGTCAGCCACTCAATATCAACGTCGGAATCATCTTCGCAGGTAGCCAATAAAACCAGTAATCCATGATGAATTGCCGATTTCACCACATTGTCAATTTTGACCGAAGCCGATGTCACTCTTTGTATAACAGCTCTCATTGTTTTGCAAAGGTAAAGAAAAGCACATCTACAACCAAATTTCACCCTAAAATTTTTAAATAATTAACAAAGAAGTTCTAATATAGCACTTAATATGTTATAAATCAGCAATTTGGTATGTTGGTTTATGGTTTCAGAACTTATATAAATTGGTCAAATCATTGAATTTCAGTGATTTTACAACTATTAACCCGCCGCAGATATGGTGTAACGAATCGCTAAAAAAACTTAAAACTTTAATTATAAAGATTAAAAAAATAACATTGTGAATCCTTTTTTATTATTTTTGCGGCAGAATTACTAATTTAAAACAATTTATTTCTTATGAATCAAACAGAAAAAGGCTTTTATAAGCTTAGTTGGTTGCAGCGTATAGGTTTCGGTAGCGGTGACCTTGCGCAGAACCTTATCTTCCAGACGGTAGCTACATTCCTGATGATCTACCTGTGTACAGTATTGAAAATCAGTCCTATCTTTGTCAGCGGACTTATTCTTGCTGTGCGACTATTTGACTGTGTATGGAGTCCTATAGTAGGACGCTACATCGACAATCATAATCCTAAGATGGGTAAGTATCGCACTTATCTTCTTTACGGTGGTATTCCTCTCACAATTGCAGCTTGCTGCCTGATGCTGCCTATGGCTGCTGAATGGTCGATGACCATGAAAATCATTTATGCTACTGTCAGCTATACTTTGTTGAGCATGATTTACTCTGTGGTGAATATCCCATACGGTTCAATCATGGCAAGTATGACTCGTGACAACAACGAGGTGCTTATTCTGACATCCACACGAATGGTATGTGCAAACATCGGTCAGATTATTGTACAAGCAGGTTTCCCTATAGGACTCGCCATCTTTGCTCATGAAACGATTGACTGGAATCAGGCTTTATTTATGGCTATTGGTACAATACCTGCTTTCATCATCCTGCCTTTGCTTCCACTTTTGAAGAGACTGTTTGGTAAGAAGGGACTTTATTATGTGCTCCTCTCATTAGGATTTGTTGGATTTGTTGTATTGTATATTATCGGAAAATTCTTTAATGTTGCTGATTGCAACACTATTGTTCAGGCTGCAAAGGTGATGACTGGAGTTGGTCTGCTTGTTGGTTCATTGATGTGGGCACTTGTTCCTGAAGTCATCACGGAGGCTGAATACCGTACAGGAAACCGTCCTGCTGCTACAGTTAATGCTCTTGCAGGTGTTGCGTTCAAGGCTGGTTTCTCAATTGCTGGTTGGATTACTCCGTTAGTAATGGGATGGATGGGATTCAACTTGGCAAATGAGGTTTCTGCCCTGTCGGGCGATTCTAATGCATGGTTTACAGTGATATGCGTGTTTGCACTCGCTGGTTTTGTACTCCTTACACTTTGTTTCCTTGGTTGCAAGGAGAACATTGTTACCACTCCAGAAAAACCTGTCAGTTACGGTGAGATGTTTAAAGAGTTCAAGGCAAACAAATGCCTGCAGCTGATGCTTTGGATTTTTGTAATAGTATTCCTTGCTTCATTTATTGCAGCACCAGTAAACGCATATTATACAAAACTGGCTGACTACTCAGAAACTGTGAAAGAGGCAATACTTTGGTTTACTACTATCATACCAGCAGTTCTCCTTATCGTAGTTGGTTTACTCATCTACAGATACCCACTGACTGACGAGAAACTTGACCAAATGAACAGAGAAATAGAAGAAAGAAACAAATAATTAACTAAAACCTATTAACAAAATGAAAGAAGCGCGTTATATTTTTCCAGAAGACTACATGGCAGATCCTTCTGCACATGTTTACAATGGTAAGGTGTATATCTATCCGTCGCACGACTGGGATAGTGGCACAAGTGATAATGACAATGGCGATCAGTACAACATGAAGGACTATCATTGTCTGAGTATTGAAGATCTTGAGAATGGTACTTGCAAGGATGAGGGTGTGATACTTCGCCTTGAGGATGTGCCATGGGCGAAAAAGCAACTTTGGGATAGTGACGTGGTAGAAAAAGATGGTAAGTATTATCTTTGCTTCTGCGCAAAGGATTATAACGAAGTGTTCCATCTTGGTATTGCTATTGCTGACAGACCAGAAGGTCCGTTTAAGGCTGAGCCAGCACCAATCATGGGTTCTTATTCCATCGACCCTTGTCTTTTCAAGGATGATGATGGCAGCATTTATGTTTATTTCGGTGGTATCTGGGGCGGTCAGCTGCAACGTTATCGCGACAATATTGCTTTGGAAAACCCACATCTGCCAAACTTTGACGATCCAGCACTTCCTGCACGTGTGGCAAAGATGAGCGATGACATGCTGCAATTTGCTGAAGAGCCAAAGCCTGTTGTCATTTATAATGAAGAGGGCGAACTGAAGCATTGTAATCCTCACAGATTCTTTGAGGCTTCATGGATGACTAAGAAAGATGGCAAGTATTATTTCATCTATTCCACAGGCGACAGCCACCTGCTTTGCTATGCAGAAGGTGATAATCCTTACGGACCATTCAAGTATAAAGGTGAATTGCTACAGCCAGTTATCGGGTGGACAACTCATGCTTGCGTAACAGAATACAAAGGCAAGTGGTATCTATTCCATCACGATTGTGGTCCGTCAAAGGGAGTTTCAGCCCTCCGCTCACTCAAAGTCAAAGAAATTGAATTATAAATTTGACGGTTATACGGTCGCTACGCTTGTAGGTTGTAAGGACTGCAAAACCACATAACAGATTTACAATTTACAATTTACAATGTACAACACTGACTCTGACTCTGACACTGACTCTGACGATAACGAAAATTTGCAATTTAATACGCAAGGCTCATGTCTTAACTCCTTAACTTCTTAACTCCTTAACTCCTGAGTTTAAACCGTATAACCGTAAAACCGTAAAACCACAAAATCAATTAATAAAAGATGAAAAAGTTTTTTGTTTTAACCTTGGGGATTGTTGCTACAATATCAGCAACAGCACAAACATTGAAAGAAACTATTGGCAAGGATGTGCTTGTTGGTACAGCCTTGAGTGAATACCAGATTATGGGCAAAGACCCAAAAGCTCTCGAACTGACAGAGCAGCAGTTTAACTGCATAGTAGCAGAAAACTGTATGAAGCCACAGGAATTGCATCCATCTCCTGATGTATGGAAATGGGATGTTGCCGACAAGATGATTGAATTTGCTCAGCAGAACAAGATTACAGTCAACGGACACTGCTTAGTATGGCATTCACAAGTGCCTATGTGGTTCTTCTTCAAAAACAATGAAATGCCAAAAGGTTTTAATCCATTCCAGAGAGATAAAATGGACAAGAGCAAACTGAAATCACGCGAAGAACTGCTTCAGTTGATGAAAGAGCACATATTCGCTGTGGTTGGCCATTTCAAGGGAAAGATCATTGGTTGGGACGTAGTGAATGAAGCTTTTGAAGACGATGGCAGCATGCGCAATTCGCTCTGGCGTCAGATTATTGGTGACGACTTCATTGAAAAGGCATTTGAATATGCACATGAAGCCGACCCTAATGTGGAGCTCTACTACAACGACTATAGCATGAACAAACCTGCAAAGGTGAAAGGCATTTGCGAATACATACGCAACATGAAGAAGAAGGGTATCCGTATTGATGCTGTAGGTATGCAGTCGCACATAGGTCTTGACTATCCTGATTTTAAGGAATACGAGCAGGCAATCAGTGACTTTGCTTCACTCGGAGTTAAGGTGATGTTTACTGAACTTGACATAAATGTGTTGCCTAATCCACAGCAATTCGGTGGTGCGGAAATTTCACAGAATTTTGAGTTGCAGGAAAAACTCAATCCTTACGTAAACGGTCTGCCTGAAGCAAAGCAGAAAGAACTTGAAAACCGCTATGTAGAATTGTTCAAGATTTACAAAAGACATAAAAAGGACATTTCACGTATTACCTTCTGGGGTGTAAACGATGGACAGTCTTGGTTGAACGGATGGCCTGTACGTGGTCGTACAAACTACCCTCTGCTTTTCGACCGCGACTACAATGCAAAACCTGCTCTGAAGAAAATCTGTAAACTATGGAAATGATATTAAAAAAAATATCAACAGCCGCTAATACATGCAAGCAGTACCTGATGCTGCTTGCTGTTTTTGTTTTTATAGCAAATGCAGCCTTTGCACAGAAAATGGAACTTAGGTTGCTCAATCATTGGGATAATCTGGACGGAACTATTGAACGTGGATTTGCTGGACATTCCATCTTTTTTAAGGATGGCGATGTAAGCTACAATCCACAACGCATAGAACAATATGCCCAGATGAACAAGGCATTTGGCATCAATGGAGCTGTAATCAACAATGTAAATGCTTCGCCACAGATTCTTGCCAGTGGAAAACTGAAAAAGATTGTAGGCATTGCCGATATTTTCCGCAAGAACGGAATGAAGCTCTATCTTTCAATAAACTTTGCTTCACCAATGGTGCTCGACAGCATGAAGACTGCCGACCCACTTGATTCACAAGTGCAGCAATGGTGGAAAAGCAAAGTTGATGAGATTTACTCTCTAATCCCTGATTTCGGTGGTTTTTTAGTAAAGGCAAACAGCGAAGGGCAGCCAGGACCAATGGATTTCGGTCGCACCCATGCCGACGGTGCCAACATGCTTGCAGATGTTCTGGCTCCACATAAGGGAATCGTGATGTGGAGAGCCTTTGTCTATGCCGCCAATAGTCCAGATCGTGCAAGTCAGGCTTACGAGGAGTTTATGCCGCTTGATGGCAAATTCCATGACAATGTGATTTTGCAGATAAAGAACGGACCTGTTGACTTTCAACCTCGTGAACCTGTAAGTCCATTGTTTTTTGCTTTGAAACACACAAAGATGATGCCAGAACTGCAAATCACTCAGGAATATACTGGTGAATCAATACACACATGTTTCCTTGCATCAATGTGGAAGGAATTTTTTGATGCTACAAACGAAGTCAACTTTGTTGGTGTGGCTGGTGTTTCAAATATAGGCGACTCGGAAAACTGGTGCGGAAGCGATATGGCGGTTGCCAATTGGGTGGCTTTTGGCGATTTGGCACAAACACCAACATTAAGCCCATACGAAATTGCTCAGGATTTCCTCAAAAAATATTATACAAAAGATGAGAGGTTTGTAAAACCTGTAGCACAACTGATGGTAGAATCCCACGAAGCAGTTGTAAGTTACATGATGCCAATGGGATTGCATCACATCTTTGCAGACGGACATCATTATGGTCCCGCTCCATGGTCGGCTCCAAAAGGGGTAAGGGCTGACTGGACACCTGTGTATTATCATAAGGCAGATTCAAAAGGATTGGGATTCGACCGTATGGCAACAGGCTCAAACAATATTGCCCAATATCCTGAATATCTGCAAGAATTCTATTCAGAAATCTCTACCGCGAATCCGTTGATATTATGGTTCCATCATGTGCCATGGGACTACAAGATGGACAATGGCAAGACCATGTGGCAAAACCTGTGTCTGACTTACGACCGTGGAGTTGCAAAAGCAGAAGAATTTGTCAAGGTTTGGGAAAGCATCAAGCCGTATATTGACGAAAAACGATACAATGACCAGTTGACAAGGTTCCAGCGTCAGGCAAAAGATGCTTGGTGGTGGAGAGATGCCTGCCTGCTGTATTTCCAGACATTTTCAAAGATGCCATTGCCAAAAGACAGTCCTGCCCCAAGGCACAAACTTGATGACTTGATGAAATATCGTCTGTGGATGGATAATTATACGGCAGCCGATATGAGTAAACTGCCTGACTGAAAAATCATTTTTCCAGCCAGACACTCATCTTGCGCTTGCCACTGTGAGCCCAAGCAAAATAAGGTATAAGAGTCTTACCTCTATAAGGCAAGCCTTTTATGCCATAATTTTTTAATTCTGTAACTCCGTCTTCCCAGCAATATACTATTGGACCTTTTTCCATACAGATAAGTCCTTTGTCGGCTTCTACAGCAGGGTTGGCT
>JAZLEX010000005.1:0-5571 GCA_045615485.1 Prevotella sp. | reverse complement strand
CTATTTCCCACGCCTCTCGGCAGTTTATCATGACATTGCAAAGATGAACGAGACTATCAATCACCAGATAGAAGTTTCGCTGCTCATAGTGGGGCCTATGCTCGTTGCCCTGATAATCTTCCTACCATTTGTGATTCCAATCTTGTTCAGTAGCAAGTTTATGGCGGTAGTGCCTATGGCACAGATAGCCATTCTTGCAATGTTTCTGCATGCAGTAGATCTGCCAATAGAATATCTTCCTTTAGCAAAAGGAGATTCAGTAACTTACCTTATCGTTGAGGCTATCTACGATGTGATTTTTGTATTGCTGCTGATATTCGGCTATCAGCATTGGGGACTCGTCGGCACTGGTGTCGCGTTGCTTGCAGCCCACCTCATAAACGCTATTGGAGTGGTTGCATACTATTCGTGGCGATACAAAGTCAGACTTTCACAGAAAGTATTGGTCATATTTTCCATAATGACCATGCTTGGTATCATGTCATACATCTTCACACTTACCCTGTCTGGTATTATCTATTGGTCGTTAGGCTCAATGATTCTAATTGTCACCACCCTTGTCTCATACATCATCTTCAAACGCTTTGAAGTTAGAGCATAGAGGTTAAAGGTTGTAGGTTGTGGGTTGTAGGTTGTGGGTTGTGGGTTGTAGGTTGAAATTGTAAATATATAGTAAATTGTAAATCTGTAAATTGTAAATTAAATAAATCCGTAAGTCCGTAAATCTGTAAATCCCCTATGGTTTCTATCCTTATAGCAGTTTATAATGCCGAAGACTATCTTCACCGATGTATAGATTCTCTGTTGGCACAGACTTATTCCGATTGGCAAGCCATCTGTATTGATGATTGCTCTACCGACTCCTCTCTTTCCATTCTCAAAGAGTATGAGCAAACGGATAGGCGAATAACGGTTATGCATCTAAGCGAAAACCGTGGACTGGCTCATGCTCGCAATCAGGGACTGCTGTTTGCCAAAGGGGAGTATATTGCCTTTTTAGATTCCGACGACTGGTTGGGAAACGATGCACTGGAGCAGATGGTATCAACATTCAGCGAGCACCCACAGACTGATGCCGTCTTGTTCAATGTAGTGTATAACTATCCTGACGGACGCGAACATGAATATCCATCGGGGCAGTTTGATGTAATGAGTGGTTTTCAGGCTTTCAAAGCCAGCCTCACATGGCAGATTCATGGTGTGTACGCTATACGCGCCAATATTCATTTACAATGTCCATACGATGAAAGCTACAAGTCATTTAGCGACGATAATATCACTACTCGCCTACATTACTTCATGTCGCGCGAGATTAGATGCTGCAGCGGCACCTATTATTATTGGCAAAACAACAAATCCGTAACTCATATTGCCGACACATCTCGCCTGAATTACATACGTGCTACATACACACTGCACACAAAATTAAAACAACTCGACTTGGGAGAATATCGTGATGAAATCCTGCAAATCCATGAATCGCATGCTTGGGCTGTACTAATCGACACTTACTATTTCTATTTCAGAAATCGTTGCCATTTCAACCATTCGCAACGGAAGGAATGTTTGACCGAAATCCACAAGTATTGGAACATTATCAAATCCACTACACACAAATTCGGCTATGCCCATTGCAACCATTGGTGGCTTTTCCGCCTACAAGAAGAAATCTACTTCTCACTAAGGGCTCTTCGCAACCACTAAACTACCTCTTACTCACAATTTGCTCACACAGACTACACTCTATCGCTACTCTATAGGAGTGAGTATATTAACCTTCGGTTTTCCTCCTTCGCACCTCTGCAATCACGAAGCAAGCTTCAGATTGCTCTCGGTTTGTCGTCAGTTGTGAGTAAATAGTGAGTAAAAGATTGTTTATTTTGGTTTATCGCCTTGAAGAGTATGACAACCTTCAAAGAAGGTGATGATATGAGTGGGAGATTTTATCTGAAAGCTCGCTTTCAAGGAAAATCTCGTGCTCACAGCATCAGGTGCTGGAAGCACATATACTCTTCAAGGGGTTTATCTCGGTTTTTGTTAGACAATCACCTACGACCAGACATTTTACCACAGTATTTTTCCACTGACCAGTAACATCTGTATTAAAAATTCTTAAAAAATTTTGTAACTTGATGCCTATCAACTAACTTTGTGCGAAAATTTTTTACATGACTAATCTCTTTTCTAAATCCCAATTTATGACATTACAGGCAAACAAAGCTTGCGAATGCAATAATTGTCTTAGTGTCAGCAGCTTATGGGGGGGGGGGGTAACGTCGATAATCAAACTTATTTTCATACAACCAATAATGCCAGATGCCGCGTATAAGGTATCTGGCACTTTTTATTGTGTCTTTTCAAACCTTTAACATATTATTATAAACTTAAAAACAAACGTTTATGAAAAAACTAAAAATTTTACTTTTAGCACTCGCCGCCACAATAAGCGTCGGTGCATGGGCAGATGTTACGGATGGTTCAGGGTTATCATTTACTACTAAAAGTGGCTTTGGCAATCCCACTAAAGCTGGTGGTAGTGCTGCGAAAGATCTTGTTTTTGAGGTATGGACAGGCAATGCAAATGCGGCTTTTGACCTCAATCAAGAGGTAACAAGCCTATCTGAAGGTATTTATGAATTATCAGCAATTGCAATGTATCGTGCCAGTTTGACATATGGGACACCAACAAACTGCGTTCTTTATGCAACCGTCGGAGACAAAACCTATACTGCTCCAATAAAGAATTTTGGAGATTGTACTGCATCTGAAAATCTTGGAGGAGTTGCGAACGCTATGGTAAATCACAAGGCATATTCAACTAATATTCCTTATATTGTCGTAAAGGATGGCAGTGCAAAAATAGGAATGAAAAGTCTTGGTGCCCTTACTTATTGCACAAATGGATATTGGTTCATTTATGATACTGGTTCTTTCACATTCAAAAACGTGACTTCAGACTATTATAGTAAGTTAAGTGCAAGAGCAACAAAAATGCTCGAAACTGCCAGTGAAGGTGATGCTAAAACCGCTTTGTCAAACGCCCTTTCAACTTATAATTCAGCAACTCTTGATAATGTTGAAGGATTGAAAGCTGCAATAAACGCTTATTTAGTTGCCGCTGCTTCTGATACAAATCCTATAGATGTTACTTCCTACATTGCAAACCCTTCTTTTGATGGTGGTTCTTTAAAGTTTTGGATGCAGGATTTTGAATACACACAAGCAGCTGACATGTATCAACCGAATAATTGGGATTTATGCTATTCCAGCCAAAAGGTTCGCAACACACAATACCAAACTTTCAAACCACAAACTGATGGCGCAAAGGATGGCAATTGCTTGTATGTTCGACACAGGTGGAATGATGTCTTGGCAATTGAAAACCTTCGACAGACAGTAAAAGAGCTCCCTGCTGGAAAATATACCCTTACAGTTGCAGTAAAGGGTGGTAGCGATGTTACAGATCCAAACACTCTGACATTAACTGCTGGCGCAAATACAAA
Source organism: Prevotella sp. (assembly GCA_045615485.1). Classification (GTDB taxonomy): domain Bacteria; phylum Bacteroidota; class Bacteroidia; order Bacteroidales; family Bacteroidaceae; genus Prevotella. Next base: position 2,068 of record JAZLEX010000005.1, on the reverse strand, counting down.
TACAACAACAATACGTGAATTTGATAAGACGAATTACAAAGATTATAGCGTTTCAGTAGTAAAAAGCGATGTTGAGACGAACCTTGATATTTGCTACGGATTTGAGCAGAAAGCTGCCACAGAGCAATTATATTATATTGATGATTTCCGCCTCTATTATAATGGCGAAATGGTAAGTGATGAAGATGCTGCTGCACTTATAGCATCTATACCAACAGGCAAAATGTATGTTGGAGCATCATCATCTATGCAATCAGCAAAAGAAGCATTAGAGGCAAGCAAATCTTTATCTAATTATAAAGCCCTTTCTGCAGCCATAGAAGCGGCAAATGCTTCAATCGCTGATTATGCAAAGTTAAAGGATGCGATTGACAATTATTATTATCCTATTAATCCTGATTATGATGGTCTGGTATCAATTATCGCAGCAGCAAAAGACCACTATGAAAAGGCTGACTTAGAATCTTGCAGTGAAAGTATTGCATCATTATCAATGTCAAGTGATGCTGTAAAGACTGCGATGGTAAATGACTACATGTATGTAACAGGTACAACAGAAACTCCTGGAAATTATATTTATGGAGTAAGTTTAGGCGAATGGACTACAACAGGTTATGTTTCAACATTCAACAATGAGCATTGGAGTGGTACTACACATGACTATAAGAATCAAGATGACTCAAATGGTCGTGGCTGGAATAGCCCTACAGGCTTTACTATAGGTTTAAATCAAAACGTAACTCTTCCTGCAGGTAATTATATATTCAAGGCTTGTGGAAGAAAATCAGGTGATGCTGTCCTCGAACTCGTTGTAAAGAATGGTGATAATGTTATCGGTCGTGTAGCAAACTTCCCTTCAAGTAACAATGCCAAGGGTATTGATAAGAGTGGAGTAACAAATTTCACTGATGGTGAATTCGCTAACAATGGTAACGGTTATGGATGGCAATGGCGTTATGTAGCATTTACATTGGAGGAAGAAACAACTATCAATGTAGCAGTAAGCGCAAGCGCAACATCTGGTCAGCAGTGGGTTAGTTTCGGTGACTACACAATACAAACTGACGACGAAGCAAATCTTGCCATGATTGCCTATAATATTGCATTAAATGATGCAGAGTTAGCACTTGCAAATAATGCTTATAAAAATGTTACAGGTTCAGAAAAGGTTACTCTACAGGAACTCGTTGAGGCCGACATGACAGGTAAGGAAAAAGCAGAAATCGAGGAAGCAACTACCGCATTGAAAAACGCAACTTCTGCTTTCAAGGAAGCAGCTCCTGCATACGACAATTATATAGCACTATTAGCAAATGTTGAAAATCTTGACGATGCTGGAAAGGTTAAGTTTGCTGAACTAACAGAAAGTATCGTCGAAAAGTATAATGATAACACTATCAAGGCAGAAGATTTGGCAGATGTAGAAGAATACTACTTTGCTGCTATTAAGGCACAGACAACACCTAATAAAGATTGGTCAGATTTGATTATTAATAATTCATTTGAGGAAGGTACTGTTAACGGTTGGACAAACAGCGGAAGTGTTGATCTTGGAGCATTGAGCACAAATCCCGCCAATAATCCTAAGGTTGGGAACTGGTTTGTTGAAAAATGGGGTACAGCTGGTTCTGTTAACTTCAATCAGACTATTTTAGATTTACCAGCGGGCTCTTATAAAGTAACAGTAAGAGCACGCAATGAGGCTGACGCAGACACATATCTGTATGCTAATGATGAAAAGATCGCTTTCGTTAAAAATTATACAGATGAATATTCGACAAACGTTGTTATTGCTAAAAAAGGAGACCTAAAGATTGGTGTTTCTTGTGAAAATCATCCTGGAAATACTTGGCTTGCAGTTGATCATTTCACTCTTACTTACTTAGGCGCAGCTTTCGACGCAACATTGACACAGATTGGGGATGCTGCTTATTCATCAATGTATCTGGACTTCCCTGTTGAGATTCCTGAAAATGTTGAGGCTTACTATGTAACAGTCAGTGGCAAAACTGCAACGATGAATCCAATCGAGGGCGTTATCCCTGCTAATTGTGGCGTAATTCTGAAA
>JAZLEX010000004.1:0-3149 GCA_045615485.1 Prevotella sp. | reverse complement strand
TTTGTTTTTATTCGGCTTGTTGGCAGTAATATTGTCGGGATGTGCGAAAGATGATGATTCTTTCAGCACGAATCCTAATAACCTGCTAACGTTCACTTCCGATACAATACGATTAGATACGGTTTTTACCACAATCGGCAGCTCAACAACAAATTTCTGGGTGTATAATAAAAGTGGCAGTGGGTTACGTATCAGTAGCATTCGACTGAACAGTGGCAACCAGAGTGGATTCAGGGTAAACGTAGATGGAACCTACCTAAGTCCTGAGACTGGTTATCGAATGATAGACCTTGATGTCAGGAAAGGCGACAGCATAAGAATCTTTGTGGAAATCACTGCTCCAAAGAATAAGACCGATTTTTACAGGACAGTAGAAGACGACTTGATTTTCACATACGAGAATGAAAATATACAACGTTTGAAATTGCAGGCAGTATCAATAAATGCCGACAAGATGCAAAATGTTGTGGTCACTAAGGATTCTACTATTTCAGGCACACTCCCGATAATTGTCTATGGAGGAATAGATGTACAGAAAGGTGCTAAACTGACAATAGCATCAGGCACAAAACTATATTTCCATGATGGTGCTGGAATATCAGTACATGGCAGTCTTGTCGCTAAAGGAACATCGGACAATTTTATTGTGTTCCGTGGTGACAGGCTCGACAGAATGTTTGATTATTTGCCATACGACAATATAAGTGCACAATGGGAAGGTATTCACTTTTATGAAGAATCCTATAATAACATCATACAGAATGCAGATATTCATGGTGCAAAAGATGCAATATACTGTGACTCAGCCGATGCTTCACAGCCAAAGATAGAAATAGAAAATACGATAATCCATAATAATGCAGGCTATGGAGTGTATTTGTGCAACTGCTATGCTGACATTTACAATTGCCAGATAACCAATAACGAGGCAAATTGCCTGTATGTATGTGGCGGTGAGGTGTTTGTGAACAACTGCACAATAGCACAGTTTTATCCGTTTGTGGCACTTCCAGGCTATGCATTGATGTTTACCAATACCGAATCAGATAAAGCCTATCCGCTGAAAGATTTGACAATATACAATTCCATCATAACAGGCTCGAAGGAAGATGAAGTGCTTGGCGACGGAAACGACAAGTCTGACTACAAATTCACATTTGCCAGTTGCCTGATAAAAACTCCAAGGACAACAGCGATAAAGGACAGCGTGATTTATGAAGGCGAGACTGGTATAGAAGCCTCGTTTAAAAATTTCAGACGTGTGGATAACGACAGCATACGCTATGATTTTCATCTTGATTCCATCTCAAAAGCAGTAGGAACTGCCGACCCGAAGAAAATACTGCCTTACGACCTGCATGGCAAAAAAAGAAATCCAGAAACCCCTTCGATGGGCTGCTATGAATTTTGAGCCACCAATATGACAGGGATCTTGCTTTCAATCTTATTGACGCTGGCAGAACTGAATTGTGAAAATCTGTTTGACTGTAGGCATGACAGCCTTAAAAACGACTATGAATTCCTGCCAGAAGCAGAACGGCATTGGACACCAAACCGATATTGGAACAAGGTAAACAATATTGCTAAGGAAATCATTTCTTGTGGTGCTCTGAATCACCTTCCTGACATTGTCTGCCTGACAGAGGTTGAAAACGATAGTGTGATGATTGCTTTGACACGTCGTTCACTTTTGCGAAGTGCAGGTTACGAATACGTGATGACCAACTCTGATGATGAACGTGGGGTAGATGTAGCAATGCTTTATCAGCCATCATCATTGCGCGTGATAACTCAAAGTAATCTGAAAGTACCAGCCAAAGGCGATGAAAGACCCACTCGCGACATCTTATATATAAAAGGTGAGTATCGCAATGGTGACACGCTGAATATATTTGTAGTGCATTTTCCAAGTCGTAGAGGAGGAGAAAGTACAACGCGGGATTATAGAAAAAGAGCTGCACAAACTATCTTGGATAAGCTTTCGGAATGTGATTTCTGGAATACAAACCACTCAACCATCATAACTGGCGATTTCAATGACTACAAAGATGATGAGTCATTGCAATTATTCTATAAGGCAGGTCTTACCAATGCCACTCGGAATGCAACAGGAATCAATGGTGCAAAAGGCACATATAAATATCGTGGCGAATGGAACAGCCTTGACCATGTTCTAATCGCAGGAAAAATAAAAGATGAATTGAAAGAGGCAAAAATCAACGATTCACCATTTCTCTTGCAAGGAGAAGGTGATGCCATCATGCCTAAGCGAACATACAGGGGAACTTTTTATCAGGGAGGTTACAGCGACCACTTGCCCATAGTCGTGAATTTTGAATTAAAGTGATGATGATGTGAATTGCAGAGGCAGGATTTCTACTACAGAATCTACCACATAAATGCTCTCTTCACTATAGAGCAGAATTTTTATAGGCTGCTTGTATCTTGTTTCTACTTCGAGAATCACCTGCCGGCATGCTCCGCATGGTCCAACTGGAATTTTTGTAAATCCATCAGCATTTTTGGCTGCAATCGCCAAGGCAATAATCTTGTTGTTGGGGTGTTGGGCATTTGCTGCAAAGATAACTGTTCGTTCTGCGCATAAGCCAGAAGGATAGGCTGCATTTTCCTGATTAGCACCAATGCATATTGCTCCATTATCCAATAGTACTGCTGCTCCAACAGAAAACTTGGAATATGGTGCATAGGAATTGTCGGTAGCCTTCATGGCTTTATGAATCAGTTGCTGTTCAACTTCAGACAATTCGTCCATGCTGTATTTCTGAATGTTGCACACATGTTTGATATTTTCCATAATTCATTTGTGTTATGCCGCAAAGGTAGTTTAACGAGAGCGAAAACTAAAACGAAAACTAAAACGAAAATGAAAACGCCACAATAAATGTTAAAAAAACATAAAACCCTAACCTCTGACCTCTAACCTCTAACCTTTTTTCTTACCTTTGCGCCCGCATTTTACAAATGCATAAAAAATTCATTACAAAACATTAAATTTTTAAATTATGTACAATTACGAAACCGTTTTCATTTTAACTCCCGTTTTGTCTGATGAACAGATGAAGGAAACGGTCGCTAAGTTCAAAAAGGTACTCACAGATGAGGGTGCTGAAATATTGAACGAAGAGGCT
>JAZLEX010000003.1:0-2832 GCA_045615485.1 Prevotella sp. | reverse complement strand
CACACCTTATTATTTGAAGAGTGCTGCATCGGATGTGAAATCGAGATTATGGAGAATGATGAAGTAGTGTATTCTACAATCATTACCGATGCTAATGGCACCGTACAGCTTCCTGAGGACTTGTCTGGTAACTTCGAGCTTCATCTGTACTGGGGTGGCTTCGTCTTTGTCGGAGAGATTGATTTGGAGTGAGGATTCTATCTGTTGCAGTATTGTAAAATATTTAAAATCAAATTAAAATGAGAAGAACATTTTTAACAATCACAAATATCCTTGCAGTTGGAATCTTGGTAACATTTGCATCATGCAGTGAAAGTGTTGAGGACTTTGGACATTCTGAGATGTCATTTTCTGATCATTTACGCAGCTATTCAGAAGCATTACAAATCGCACAACAAGGAATATCCATGCTTGAAGGTAATTCATCCACTAGAAGTAAAGATGGTATGCATCGCAAAATTGACAAAAATGGTTTTAAGTGCATTACAAGCCAACAAACACGGTCTGGAAGGATAGACACATTGCTTTATGTTGTTAATTTTGAAGACAACAATGGGTTTGCTTTGGTTTCTGCAAGAAGAAATGTTGATGGACTGCTTGCGGTTACAGAAAAAGGCAACTATGAGCCAAATTCTGTCTGTCCTAACGATGGGCTTAATACCTTTATTGAATTAGCAGAGTTATATGCGGTAGAAGGACCATTAACACCAACTCGACCGCACCCATTGGTTGTATCACGGACATATCATGGACCATTGCTTCATGTACAATGGGGACAAGAGTGGCCTGAAGGATATTATTGCCCAAATGGAATATGTGGCTGTGCAAATACAGCTATTGCACAGGCCTTAAGCTATTATGAACACCCATCAGTCATCAGCCTAACTTATCCCAATGCTGATGTTTCATACCAGCAATTAGAGTGGACAGAACTAAAGAAACATGTATGTAGCAATTCTCCGAATGGATGTTTTGATTCCCTCATACCAGGTTATGTTTGTACCGCTCAGTATGAAACACATTTCGCATTGGCAAGACTCTGTAGGCAGTTGGGATATCTTGCCTCAAGTAATTACTACGGTTCAGGTGGCACAGGAACTACTATTAGTGGCATAGTTACAATGTTACCTGAAATAGGCTATATTTCCTCTGATGTAGAATTATATAGTATTGGTAAGGTTAAAAATACAATAAATTCAAATCATGTATTATGTATGGGTGGAGTCGATGCAAGTGCAAACAATGTGGGACATATGTGGGTCGCAGATGGATACTGTGAGGAAGTTGTCTTAATTCCAGGAATAGGCATAGATGGCGCAGATGTATATACTCAGAATTGCTATAATCATATAAATTGGGGATGGTGTGGAGTAGACAACGGCTATTTTCTTGATGATGTTTGGGATACAGGATGCTCAGAACCTTTAGATGGCATAGTTATGTCAGATAGCTATAATTTTAATTTTCGTACCCAGTGTTTTGCTATTTACCCTAATGTTTAAAAATTTTCTTAATATTAATACTAAATGCGAACATTATGAAAAGAACAAGAACAAATTCAACTTTTGTAGTAGGAATCATTGCGATAGCAGCAATGCTATTCTCATGCGGTAGTGACGAAGAGGCCATGATGCATTCTTCACGTGGTCTGCTGGCTACCCTGGACTCATCTCTTATCTATCCGCCGAATAGTGGGTCCCATGATAGCTTGAACCAATACACCAAGTTAAAGGTATATGTCAGAGATAAGGACGGCAATGATATTCTTACAGAATTAATCGGAGATAATCCGTGGGATTATAGCTGGTACATTGAATATAAAGGCTGCCACTTTTATGAACTGCATTTCGGGCCAAATCAAGTTCCTGAACCAGACTGGGCTAAGAACTTACCGGAAGGCTTTAAGGGTGGAGCTGGTAGCGGCTACGACAGTTATGATCCAAAAGCAGGTCACTATGTCGTATTAGACGGTTTGCAGCCTGAATTTGATGAGATAGAAACTGCCACATTCCATTGGAAGGACGGCACATCAGACAAGGTTGAGTTCATGGCACTAAAAAACAATGAATATCCAGACATGCTGCCAAGATACTATATGGTGTATTTCCTCAACGGGAAACAGACAGCATTCCCGATAGTCATTGTAAGATAGCTCAATCGTTTCCCCGACTGATAAACGCTCGCTTAATCGTACTTTCGCTCGCTTCACTCGTACCTTTCGCTCCTTCGTCCAGGATAACAGCCTGCTAAGGAAAAAGTCAAAATCGCCTAAGATGTGATTAATAGAACCCATCATAATTGAAATGCCGGACATCTGTCTGCACACGGCTCAGACAACAAGATAACAAATTGGTTCTGCGTTCCACACAGCGCAGAACCTTATTTTTCAGTTTTTTCTCTTTTTCTTCGCTGGTTTCAGTTTTTTTGTGTAAGTTTGCAGGTCGTAATTCAGAAATGGAATGGTACGTAAGTTTGATTTTCTCATCATTGGTTCCGGTGTGGCCGGGATGAGTTATGCCCTTAAGGTTGCGAGAGCTAAGAAAGGAAAGATAGCAATCCTGTGTAAGACAACAATCGAGGAGGCCAACACGGCGAAGGCTCAGGGGGGAATCGCTTCGGTGACGAACCTGCTGGTGGACAACTTCGACAAGCACATAGAGGACACGATGGTTGCGGGCGACTACATCAGTGACCCCGAGGCGGTGGAGCAGGTGGTGAAGAATGCTCCGGCACAGATAAGGGAGCTGCTGGAGTGGGGCGTGAACTTCGACAGGAACGAGCAGGGCGACTTCGACCTCCACAAGGAGGGCGGGCACTCGGAGTTCAGGATCC
>JAZLEX010000002.1:0-3483 GCA_045615485.1 Prevotella sp. | reverse complement strand
TCGGCATAATCTAAGTGAACTTAGCTTCTGCACTTGCTCAATGCGAGTTGCATAGTAAACTATGCGCTTGCTTTAACCAAAGAAATCTGCTCAAAAATAATTCTGAAATCATCTCAATATAATTTATAGAACCCACCTTTAGAAAAAGCGACTTCTGCGGCGACGGGAACGCCACTTGGTGAGTTTGCGGAAGAGCATGAAAGCATCATAGGCAATCCATGCTTTGCTTGCAAAATTAGCAATTTTCTCCTTACTGGAATAAGAATGGTTGTCGTGCCTGATATCGTACCAGATGTCAGCAATCTCTTCCTGATTCTTGCGAAGTTCACGTCTGACAGAATCTTTCTTTACACGAAGGTCGGATAAACTTTTGTAAGCCATAATTTACTTGATAAGAAATAAATCTGTTATCAGACGGAGCACAGGCTTTTCGATTATTTGCCTCTTGAAAAGCAGAACAATCAAAAAAGCTACAAAACAAACTCCTGCTATTATGCAATAACCCCATCCTTTTCCTACGATTGGTTCTATCCAGGCAACAATAGCCATGCTGAGATAGAAAAATGCAATCATCAAGATGAAAAACAGGACTATGAATGAGATGAGCGCAGTAATGATGCGTACCAACTTTTCCGATGTGTCAAGCTTAAGATAGTCTGTCTTAAGCTCGACATAACGTTTAAGTTTTTCAATCAGCAGAGTGAATATTTCTATATTTCTGTCACTTGAAAACATCTGCAAAAGTTGTATGGGTTATAATTCATCGATTGCGTCCTGAAGATCATTAACGAGGTCGTCAACATCATTGCTTGGCATTTTGATGTTGTGCTTTTTCATAAAGTCATCAATAGCTTTACCCACTTTTTCTCTTGTGTCAGAGCCCTTTTCAGGAGCCAATAATAAACCAGCAGCCGCACCAACAACAGCGCCACCTAAAAATGCTGCTAAATAACCAAAACTCTTCATTTTTATATAAATTAAATAGTGATTCGGGTACAAAAGTAGGAAAAAACCAGGAAAATAATGGGTCTTGATGATTTTTTTTGCGTTTTTAACAAACTTTATTTATGTTTCCTTTTTTATTTGTATTGGATTGTGTAACTTTGCAGCAAATTATTGTATTAATTATAAATAACGTTATGAAAAAGTACTTTTTTTTGTGTGTAGGCATTTGTGCCGCATTGAGTTTTTCAGGTTGTAAATCAAGTGAAAGTGCCTATAAGAAGGCATACGAAAAGGCTAAGGCAACTGAAGCAGCTATGCAGCAAGAGCCTGTAGCAGTGGAACCAACTACGACTGTTGTTGCTCCAGTTGCTCCGACAACTCCAGCAACTCAGACTACGGTAGTTGATAATAATGACAACGTGAACGTGCGTCAGGAAAAACTGAACGTTCTTGATGGTGCTGGTTTGCAGGAATTCAGCGTAGTAGTCGGTGCTTTCGGTCTGAAGGCAAATGCAGAAGGAATGGTTAGTCAACTTCGCTCACAGGGTTATTCAGCTCAGCTGGCTTACAATGCAGAACGTAATCTGTATCGTGTGATAGCTTCTACTCACAGCACCAAGAGCGATGCAGTAATAAGTCGTGACAACCTGCGTGCCACTTATCCTGATGCATGGTTGCTCTATAATGTAAGATAAGCATTGGGACGGATTCTTTCTATTGATTACGGAAAGAAGCGTACGGGTTTAGCAGTTACCGATCCTTTACAGCTTATAGCTGGAGGATTGGCAACTGTTTCTACGTTTGAGTTATTCGATTTCCTTAAAGATTATATGCAAAAGGAAAGCGTAGAACTGATTGTGGTAGGAGATCCTAAACAATCGGATGGTTCGCCAAGTGAAAACAAAGCCCGTATCACTGAGTTTGTAAACCGCTGGAAAAAAAGTTTTCCGCAAATCCCGATTATGCTTTATGACGAACGCTTCACTTCGGTACTGGCTCACAGGACGATGATTGATGCGGGACTGAAAAAGAAATCGCGACAGAACAAAGCCCTGGTGGATGAAATTTCTGCAACAATAATATTGCAGGATTTCATGGAAAGCAGACGAATTGGGAATTAGGAATTTAGGAAATTAGGAATTTAGGGAATTAGGAATTTAGGAATTCCTCATTCCTCATTATTCATTATAAGTTGTAAATTGTAAATGTTATTACCTATATATATCTATGGTCAGCCTGTGCTGAGGAAAATAAGTGAGGATATTCCTGCCGATTATCCCAATCTCAACCAACTGATTGCTGACATGTATGAAACATTGGATAAGTCGGGTGGTGTAGGACTTGCCGCTCCACAGGTGGGACTGCCGATAAGAGTGGTTGTAATTGACTTGAAGGAGTTGGCAGAAGACTTTCCAGAATATGCTGATTATCGTCATGTCTTTGTAAATGCCCATATCGTGGAATTTGGACAAGAAAAAGATTCTTCAGATGAAGGTTGCTTGAGTTTGCCTGGGCTAAGCGAAAAAGTAGTACGCCCTACTACAATACGTGTTCAGTATCTTGATGAACAACTTCAATCTCATGATGAATGGGTTGATGGCTATCTTGCAAGAGTAATGCAACATGAATTCGACCATCTTGAAGGCAAACTTTACATAGATCATATTTCTTCATTGCGTAAGCAGCTGATTAAGAAAAAACTCAAAAGTTTATTAAGTGGAGATTTTTCATGCAGGTATAAATGTAAAATAAAGAAATGAAATGGCTGGCAGTCATAATAAATGGTTGTAGGTTGTGGGTTAAACCGAAAACCGAAAACCGAAAACCAGTAATAATTGGTGTTGTTTGCTTCCTGCTGTTGGGAAGTGCCAATTGCGTGAGGTGTCTTGCGCAAATCAATACCAATAAGGTTATGACTGTAGGAAGAGTGGCTCTTAACTATGAAGATTACATCCTGGCAATAAAATATTTCAATCAGGTAATTGATGCCAAACCATTTCTTTATGAACCATGGTTCTATCGTGGAATTGCTAAATACAACCTTGACGATTTCAATGGTGCTGAGTCGGATTGCAATGAAGCATTGAAGCGTAATCCTTTTATAGAAAATGTGTGGGAATTACGCGGCTTGTGCCGTATTCAGCAAAAAAGATATGCCGAAGCAATAGAAGACTATAATAAGGCTTTGACCTACGATCCCGACAACCAGTCAGTTCTGCACAACCGCATGCTTTGCCGAATAGAGCAAAAGGACTATGCTCTGGCAGAAGCAGAAGTGGATACGCTGATAAAGAAGTGGGGCGAAACAGCAAAGTATTATGCAATAAAAGCAGAAATATGTATGCTGCAGAAAGATACGGTCAGAGGCGAAAAAGCTTTGGACAAAAGTCTCGAGCTTGATGAATACAATGGACCAGCATGGGCAACGAAGGCACAACTCTGTCTGAATCGTGAACAATGGAAAGAAGGAGAAGCAGCACTTGACAAGGCCATTCATTATCTGCCAAAGTATGTGCCACTGTATCTGAACCGTGCAAT
>JAZLEX010000001.1:0-4634 GCA_045615485.1 Prevotella sp. | reverse complement strand
AAGAAAAACATCAACTATTTTGTGAGAAAAGCCTACGATGCAGCCTATGGTTCATTGTTCAGGAAATACACTCATGCCGTTGGCAAGTTCATGAAATGGCCTGCAATATCTTGGATTGGTCTTGTGGCTGCTGCTGTGTTAATGGTTTGGTTGATGAAGATAACTCCAACAGCACTTGTTCCACAGGAAGACCAGGGCGTGATGCTGGTCAATGTAACAACTCCTCCAGGCTATACAATAAAACAAACTGAAGACGTGATGTCCAGAGTGGAAGAAATTGCAAGCAAGTATGAAGAGGTGGAGCATATTGCAAAGGTTGCAGGCTTTGGCATCATTTCAGGAATGGGCTCAAACAATGGTCTGATTATTATCCGACTGAAGAATTGGGATGAGCGTGAAGGTATTGAGCATTCGATGGACATGTTGCAATACAAGCTCTATACTGAGTGCCAGTCCATTAAGGAAGCACAAGTGCTGCCTTTGCAGCAGCCTCAGATTCCTGGCTACGGACAGGGTAATGCCATTGAACTCGTTGTGCAGGATTATCAGGGTGGCGACTCGAAGACTTTCTTGGCAAATGTCAAGAAGTTTATCAGCGAACTACAGAATACCCATGAAATAGGGTCGGTGTATATGAGTTATTCTGATGATTATCCAAAATATTCCGTTGACGTGGATGCCACTATCTGCCAGCGTGCAGGTATTTCTCCAAAGGATGTACTCAGCGTGCTCAGTTCTTACTGCGGAGGTGCTTACGTCTCAAACTTCAATCAGTACGGAAAGATTTATCGTGTGATGGCAGAGGCTCCAACCGACTACCGTCTTGACCCACAATCTCTGACCAATATTTATGTAAAGACAGCCAATGGCACAATGGCACCAATATCCCAGTTCGTCAAACTCACATCAACGGTGGGGTCAAACTCGGAAAAACGTTTCAATCTTTATTCATCCATCACTCTGAGCATAACGGCTAATTCAGGTTATTCCACTGGTCAGGCAATGGAAACCATAAAGACGACCTTCGACAAGGCGATGCCTACAGGTTACGGCTATGAATATGGTGGAATGTCGCGTGAGGAACAGGCTAATGCAGGTAGCAATATGACGGTGTTCATCTATCTCATTTGCGTAATCCTCATTTACCTGATTATGGCTTGTCTCTATAATTCCTGGTTTATTCCATTCTCTGTGCTGTTCTCTATTCCATTCGGACTTATGGGTGCCTATCTCATAACTGCTCCTTTAACTCCATTTGGATTTACTAACAACATTTATCTCCAGACAGGTGTGATAATGCTGATAGGTCTTCTTTCAAAGACAGCCATCCTGATTACCGAGTTTGCAGTGGATAAGCGTAAGCAGGGCATGGGTATCTATGACGCAGCATACGCAGCATGTAAGGATCGTCTGCGCCCAATCCTCATGACGGTGGCTTGTATGGTTATTGGTATGATACCATTGGTTGTCGAAGGTGGTGCTGGTGCAATGGGCAACCGTTCGCTTGCCCTCGGCGTAATCGGTGGTATGGTAGTAGGTACCGTGGCTCTCATATTTGTTGTGCCAGTATTCTATATGTTCTTCCAAAAACTGCATGAAAGAGTCCAAGGTCCAATGACCGAAAATCCATGAATAACGACCTCCAGACATCCGGACATTCCGGAATCTCCGGAATCTCCGGACATTCCGGCAAAAAAAAACGCAAAAATGAAAAAATATAAAATAATTATTATCATCAGTCTTGCCATCTGCATCAGTTCGTGCAAGACTTCAAATTCACTTTACAGCAAATACACACCAGTTAATACTGTTTCCGAAAATCTTTATGGTGAAGACAGTTCTGTAAAGCAATTAGCATCCAACAGCAATCTGGCTGACATCAGTTGGAGAACTTTCTTTAGCGATTCAATTCTTCTTGCTTATATAGAAAAAGGTATCACATCAACCGCTGATGTAGAAAAGGCTAAAATGCAGATTCAGGAGATGGAAATCAATCTTTCCACAGCAAAGAAAGCTTTTCTGCCTTCACTCACTCTGTCGCCACAGGCTGGGATTACACGTTTCGATGGTCTAACGTCGAAGGTCTATAATGTTCCACTCATTGCTCAATGGCAAGCTGATATTTTTGGCAGCATGAGAAATAAAAAGGAACAGGCTAAAACCTATGTTGCACAGGCTCAGGATATGCTTCAGGCAGTGCAATGCCAGATTGTTTCCGATATTGCGAGCATCTATTACAAATTGCTTATGCTCGACAATGAGATGGAAGTGCTGAAGGCTACCGAAGTCCTTCGCATTAAGTCGGTGGAGACGCAGAAAGCACTTATGAGTGCAGGAATGAGCACCAGCGCAGGTGTGAGTCGTATGGAAGCCTCTCTCTACGATGTTCAGACTCAAATCTTAGACGTTGAGCAGGCTATTGCAGTCAATGAACAGGCGTTATGCTTTGTGCTTGATGAAGACCCACATACTGTTAAACGTGGAAAACTCAGCGATTTCCGTATGCCAGAGATTGTCGGAACAGGACTACCTGTTGAAATTTTGAAGAATCGTCCTGATGTCCGCTCTGCACAGCGTACCGTTGAGGCTGCCTATTATGGAGTCTTGCAGTCAAAAGCAAATATGTATCCGTCGCTCAACCTTCAAGGCACAGTGGGGTGGACTAATGGTGATGGTAGCATAGTAAATCCAGGAAAAGTCATTTGGGATGCGCTTGCTGGTCTTACAGCACCGATATTTGCCAAAGGACAACTTTCTGCTGCGCACAAGATAGCACAAATAGAGCAGGATATTGCTAAAGAAAAATTCTCTGATGCACTCTCGATGGCTGGTAACGAAGTTAATAAGTCACTTGTCGATTGCTCCATTACAAAGCGCAAGATGCCAATTCTCCGTCATCAGGTGGAGGCACTTTCTTCAGCCTATGAAGCCACGAAAGAATTGATGAACCATGGCAATATCACCTATCTTGAAGTCCTTACGTCGCAGGAATCACTGCTTAATGCCCAACTGAACGAAATTGCAAACAAAGAGGCAGGCATACAGGCTGTTATCTCATTATACATAGCACTTGGCGGTGCTAACCATTGAAAAAAATGGATACCATTTGGATAGTAATTCCAATACTGACAGTTTTGATGTTTGAACTTGGACTCAACCTGAAATGGTCTGATTTCAAGTTGTTCAAAGACCGACCAAAACCTGTGATTACAGGACTCATCGGACAATTAATCCTGTTGCCTCTGATTGCATATCTGCTAACCGTTTTGTTGCAAATGCCACCGCTTTTCGTAATAGGCTTCGTGCTGATAGCTTGTTCGCCTGGTGGCAGTTCGTCGAATGTCTTTTCTATGCTTGCCAAGGGTGATGTTGCCCTGTCAGTATCGCTCACGGCTTGCAGCAGCATCATCACCATGTTCACAATCCCCCTGATTATGGGTCTCGTTTGTTCAGGAATGCTTGGCGAGGATATAAGAATAAATCTCCCAATAGGGAAACTGTTTGTACAGAATATTGTACTTATGTTTGTACCAATAGTTTTGGGAATGCTGATAAAAAAGAATTTTTCAAATGCTTCGGAACGAATCCACAGGATTTTGTCAAAGTTGGCATTTCCTGCATTGATGCTTCTGGCAGGAGTGTTCTTTGTCCAAAATCGGCAAGCCATAACCAACAATTTCAGTCAATTGGGATTGGCTGCTACGCTTTTGCTCATCTGTGCCATTGCGTTAGGCGGATTTTTGGCACATGCAATGCGGCTCACAGGCAAAGAACGTAAGACAGTAATCATTGAGATAGGAATGCAGAATGCTGCCCAGGCAATAGCCATTGCCTCGTCACCGTTTATTTTCCACAACGACGTAATAGCCATCCCTGCCATCATCTATGCACTGATGATGAACGTAGTGCTGCTGATTTACGTTGGTGTAGTTAATAAACTTAAGAAATGATTGCTTTATTCTTCTGTTGATACCTTGAGAAATTTAATATTCTTCGGGTTATAAAGCCTTATTGTCTTGTTATTCTGATCTGTTACATCAATGGAAGGACCAGATTGTTCAGTGCCCATCTCGCCGAACAATTCTGCTTTGGCCTTTTGAGCTTTGAATGGTGAGATGACCGCATTCAATTTGTTCAATACCGCTCGTTCACAATTTGATACATAAGAAGTGCAGCTTATAAACCCTGATAGTTCTTCATTACATGAGGTTTTTAGAAAATCTGCGTCCATTCCCTCTTCAATTGCGTTTTGGAAGAGCGCTTCGATTCCAGAACAAGCGATAAGCTTTTCTGTGGCAAGGACAAAACACGTTTCAACAACACTCATGCGGTCCCCGATTAACATTTTCTTCGATTCATCAGTCTCGTTGTCAATACTACTCGCTTGGATATTCATAATACTCATTGTGAATTCTATCACAGAATTGCTAATTTCATGGTATTTTATGGCTTTATTTGATATTGAATTGTCATAGAGGCTTACAAGAGATATGTAATTAGGGTTTACTGAAAAAGTCCGATACTCTCGACTATACCGCAGCTTGTGCATGGTTTCCCCCGGCAACTTGCAAGTTTGATGACCTTGACGTATGCATCATAACTAACCTTGGGTGTATAAATTGTCCGCAAAACAG